>JAJRYM010000190.1 GCA_024275775.1 Nitrospirota bacterium | reverse complement strand
TCCGGCACCTGCTTGCCGCGATACATATCGAATATCCGGCAGGAGCGGATTCTCTTTTCATCGACCGCAAGGATAGTTTCCACTATTCCTCCAACCTCTTCCCTTTCACCCACAATTATCGCAAGGTCTCGTTTGATGCCCGGAAATTTCGGCAGTGGTTTTACCTTTTGCTTCTCCGCTTCTGATTCTACCAGACCCTCGACCGAAATTTCAAAGCAATAGAGGTCACCCGCCACATCGAACGGTTCCTTGGCAAGCGGATGAAGCTGTCCCATAAAGCCGATTGCCCGGCCGTTCACGGTTATCTCCACCTGCCGGTGCGTGTAAAGAAAAGGTTTCGGTTCCGCCGGCTTTATGAAAACCGGCGCGATGCCAGCCATCGCCCGTATCGTGTTATCCAAAATTCCCTTGAGGCGGAAAAAATCCCTCGGCAGTGCCGCGCCGAAAACTTCTCCGGCGCCGCCTGTCATAACGCCAGCCGCGCGAAACTCCTCGCCCACTTTATCGCCGGCGTCGAGCCGATAAGCCGTGCCGGTTTCAAAAAGCGAAACATTCTCATCGCCGTGGCGAATGTTGAACACCGCGCTGTTTATCAGGCCGGGCAGAAGCGACGTGCGAAGCTCGCCCCTGTCGGCATTTATCGGGTTAGCAAGGACAACCGGTTTCGCATCGTCAAGCTTCAGCCATTCGCGCCACTGCGGATTTACGAACGAATAGTTTATCGCCTCCCGCAGGCCCGACGCCGCAAGTAGTCTGCCAAGCTCTTTCCTTTTAAGATAAAAACCGCTGTTTTTCGCGTCGTGCTGAGCAAGGCGCGGGGTGGTCGGTTTTATATTCAGGTATCCGAACATCCTCGCCACTTCCTCTACGCAATCGGCCTCTTCGTTCATGTCGTGCCGTCTTGGCGGAATGTCTATGTCCAACCGCCCCTCGCCTGTAGTGAACGCGAAGCCCAGCCTTTCGAGAAAGCCGGCCATATCGTCCTGCGTGAGTTTCGTGCCGAGGATATCGTTTGTCCGGTCAATTCTGAGCGTCACCTCTCTGCCTGTAACAGGTTTGGCGTAAATATCGGCAAAGCCGCCGATTTTTCCACCGGAGAGTTCCGCCATAAGCGATGCCGCCCGCAGGCTGGCGAACGGTACGCCGTCGGGATCGACCCCGCGCTCGAACCGGAATGACGATTCGGTTGAAACGCCAACCCGCCGCGCCGTTCTTCGCACCGAGAGGGGGTCGAAGTAGGCCGCTTCGAGAATAACGTCGGCGGTATCTTCTTTTATTTCAGAATTCAGTCCGCCCATTATGCCGGCCAGCGCGACGCCCCTGTTTTTATCCGCTATCAGAAGGTCGCTCTCCGCAAGCGCATGTTCCTTTTCATCAAGCGTAACGAACCGCTCGTCCGGCGCGGCGTTGCGAACAATTATCGCGCCGCCTTCAATGTCGCGCCTGTCGAAAGCGTGAAGCGGATGGCCGGTTTCGGCCATGACGTAGTTGGTAATATCCACTATGTTATTTATGGGGCGGATGCCTATCGACGCGAGTCTGCGCCGGATTTTGAACGGCGACGGTTTGATGGAAACAGAGCTTATCTCGCGCGCCGTGTAGCGCGGGCATTGATCCGGATTTTTTATTTCGACCGATATGCCGGAAAGCTCCCCGCCCGGTTCGTCAAGCGAGGGTATTTCTATTGCCGCGCCGGTAGCCGCAGATACCTCCCGCGCGATGCCCAGCAGGCTTAAGCAGTCGCCCCTGTTCGGAGTGAGGTCTATTTCCAGTACCACATCCTCAACCTCGGTAGCATCCCTCAGGGGCGTACCAGGTTCGTATGCCGCATCCATAACCAGTATCCCGGCCGATTCATCAGATACGCCCAGCTCGGCCTCACTGCATATCATGCCGTGAGATGTTACGCCTCTTATTTTTCTTTCGGCTATTTTCAACCCGCCGGGCATGACGGCGCCCGGAAGAGCGACAGGCACTATCTGCCCCTCGGCCACGTTGGACGCACCGCATACGATAGGGACGGTTTTCCCGCCTATATCGACTTCCGTGAGGCTAAGCTTGTCCGCGTCCGGGTGATCGGCGCGGGAAAGCACTTTGCCGATAACGATATTTTCAAACGCGCCTCGACGGTCTTCCGCGATGCTGGTTTCAAGGCCGAGATCGGTGAGTGTTTCGGCCAGTTCTTCGGGTGAAAGCGGATGGTCGATCCACTCCTTGAGCCAGAGATAACTTATAAGCATCCTAGAACTGCCTCAAAAACCTCGTGTCGTTTTCAAAAAGAAGCCGAATGTCGCCGATGCCGTACCTGCGCATGGCGATTCGCTCTATGCCGAGGCCGAACGCGAAACCGTTCCATTTATCCGGGTCTACATTCACCGCCCTTAAAACGTTGGGGTGAATCATCCCGCATCCGAGTATTTCCAGCCAGCCTGTCTGCTTGCAGATTCTGCATCCGGCGCCCCCGCAGGTAGCGCACGATACGTCCATCTCGGCGGAAGGTTCGGTGAACGGAAAATACGACGGTCGAAACCGCGTTTTCGTCTTCGGGCCGTAAAGCCTGTGGATGAACAGGTCGAGAGTCCCTTTAAGCTCGCCGAAAGTGACCTTCTCGTCCACCGTGAATCCTTCAATCTGATGGAACATCGGCGAGTGGGTAACGTCGGCGTCGCACCGGAAAACCTTGCCCGGCGCGATGACGGAAAGAGGCGGCCGGTATTTTTCCATCGAGCGTATTTGCACCGGCGATGTGTGGGTGCGCAACAACAGCGGAAGCCCGCTTATCTGAAAAGTGTCCTGCATGTCGCGCGCGGGATGCTCCGGCGGGAAATTGAGCGACTCGAAATTGTAGTGGTCGTTTTCTATTTCCGGCCCTTCTTCTATCTGGAAGCCGAGGCTGATGAATATCTCCACAATCTCGTCCATGACAATCGATATCGGGTGTCTGCTTCCAAAAGAAGGCTGGGTTGCGGGAAGGGTGACGTCAAAAAATTCCGATTCGATCTCCCGCTGAACGGTCTCCTGTTTTATCCGCTTCTCGGATGCCCCGATGAAATTTTCGAGGCGTTGCCTTGCTTCGCCGAGCAGTTTTCCGGCTTCAGGTTTCATTTCCGGCGGAAGGCCGCGCATGCCTCTGGAGAGAGAGGTAACCGAGCCTTTTTTGCCGAGGTATTTGAGCCTTATTTCGTTAAGGCTCTCAAGGTCGGGCGGAGGTTGCAGGAGCGCAACCTCTTCCAGGATTTTTTTGAGTTCGGGAATCACTTTCCCAGCCGCATCGATACTGTATTGATCACGGCGCAGAAGACCACTCAGGCGGCTTGGGTGAGGCTTTCCTTCGCCTTTAGCACAAGCTCTTCAAAAACTTTTGCGTCGTTCACGGCAAGATCGGCCAGGATTTTTCTGTCAACCGTTATGCCGGCTTTGCTCAAACCGTAGGTGAACTGGCTGTAGGATATTCCGTGCATCCTCGCCGCGGCGTTTATGCGGAGAATCCACAGCTTGCGAAACTCTCTTTTGCGAACGCGGCGATCGCGGTAAGCGTAACAGAGGGCGCGCGTAAGGGTTTCCTTCGCTTTTTTGAACGTGGCGTGCCGGGCGCCGGAATAGCCCTTGGCCTGTTTTAAAACTTTTTTTCTTCTTCGGCGCGTTGCAGGGCCGTTTGATACTCTTGGCATTGTTTCTCCCTTTCCTCTCTAACTGTATGGAATAAGACGCTTAACCCGCTTTACATCCGCGGGCGCTATCAGGCCGGACTGTCTGGAATTCCTCTTGGTCTTGCGGTCCTTGGTGGTAAGGATATGCCTGAGGTTGGCCTTTTTTCTTTTTATTTTCCCAGTGCCGGTTGTCCTGAATCTCTTGGCGGCGCCGCGGTTTGATTTAAGTTTGGGCATTGTCTATTCCTTCCTCGGTTTCCTGCTTTCCTTCTTCGGTTGCCTCTGTTGCTTCCTCTCGTTCCTCCGCTTTTGGAACTGCGGCTTTAATTTTCGCTTCGAGGAGTATATTCATCGTTCTGCCTTCCTTTTTGGCTTCCTGCGTTACCTGGGCGACTTCCTCGGTATCTTCAATAAACCTGTTCAGCATATCAACGCCGAGTTCAGGATGGGTTATCTGCCTGCCCCTGAAAAATACCGTAACCTTTACCTTGCTTCCTTCGCTTAAAAATCTGAGTATATGTTTAAGTTTGAACTGGTAATCATGCTCGCTCGTGCGCGGAGTCGTCTTGATTTCCTTAAGCTTTACTACCCGCTGGTTTTTCTTGGCTCTCTGTTCCTTTTTACTCTTATGGTACTTGTATTTCCCATAATCCATCATCCTGCAGACGGGCGGTTCCGCTTTCGGAGCCACTTCAACGAGATCCAGCCCCTTCCGGGAGGCTATTTCAATACCCTCGGAAGTTTTTAGCTCGCCAAGCTGGTTGCCCTCATCATCGATGACTCTAACCACACTAACGGCGATCTCGCTGTTCACTCTCAGCCCGGACTTCTTCATCGGACGTCTTAAGGGGCCTAATCTAGCGATGGCAACTCCAGTTCAAAGTTAACAATATCCCTTTCCAAAAAATTATTTTCAAATGGTAGGCACGGGCGGTTTCGAACCGCCGACTTCTTGCATGTCAAGCAAGCGCTCTACCCCTGAGCTACGCGCCTATGGAATTAGAAAGTATAATTTCAACAAACGCGCAAAGCAAGTCTATGTAAATAATCGTTAGGTAGCAATGAAAAAATTGCAGTGTCTGCGATTTTTCCGAACGGACGACGATGGAGAAACCGGCGTAACGAAACTGCGGGAGATGTTTTAGATAAAATAAAGTCGAAAGGCATACTGAAACAGCCGGGAAACCTTCCTTTGGTTTTCCTGTCATCTTACTTAACGGGCGAATATTTTTCGTATGTTGATACCCGAAGCCGGACAACCGGGATGAAGACAGAATTGCGCGGCAACCGGCGGCTTAAAAAGGATATTCGGGTCTGTTTTGGTAGTATATACGAGGCATTGACATTAAACCTACTAATTGGTAGGCTATATCCATGCGCAAAAGAAAAGAGGAAATCATAGACCTTGCCATGGGGCTTGTGAAAAGCAGAGGGTTCGACAGCTTCAGCTACAGCGATCTCTCAAAAAAACTCGGCATAGCGAAAGCGAGCGTTCATCATCATTTTCCGACAAAGGAAGACCTGGGCATGGCAATCCTTGAAAATTTCTGCGAAACACTCACCGCGCTCTATGACGAACTCAACGAAAGCGACCTTACGCCGTGGGAGAAACTTGATAAATACATGGCACGGTTCGCGGAATATATCGAAAACGGCGCGATATGCCCGCTTTCGTCACTACAGGCCGAGGCGAACGTTATCTCTGAAGCAATGAGAGACAGCCTCAGAGAAATTGAAGAGTACGAGATATATTTTGTTTCCGGCATACTTGAAGAAGGCAGGGAGAGAAACGAGATGAAATTCGATGGAAGTCCCTCCGAGACAGCCGGCTTCCTTGTTTCCGCCATGAAAGGAGCGGTTCAGCAAGCCAGGCTTCACGGAACCGATTTTTTTACAAACAGCGTATCGACACTCAAAAACATGCTCAAGCCATGACATACGAATATCTACCTATAGGTTGGTCTATATGAACAGCGGTGTTGAGGCACTTTTAAGACCGTACAGTATCGGACGGATGGAACTGCCGAACCGGATCGTCATGGCGCCGATGACAAGATGCATGGCGACGGATGAGTTCGTCCCCACAGCGAAAATGGCCGAATATTACGCGAGACGGGCCGAAGCGGGGCTGATTATTACGGAAGGGACTGTTATACGGCCGGACGGCAGGGGTTATCCCAACAGTCCCGGAATTTATACGGCAAAGCAGATTAACGGCTGGCAGGCGGTGACGGATATGGCGCACTCCCAAGGAGGGCGATTATTTCTTCAGATATGGCACGTCGGGCGGGTATCGCATCCTTTCTACATAAACGGCGAACAGCCGGTCGCGCCTTCGGCCGTTCCGCTGGAGGGCAAAGTGGCGCGGGCAGAAAACCTGGAATACGGCGCTCCCCGCGCTCTGGAGGCGGATGAAATCCGGGATATCGCAACAGCGTATGCCAAAGCGGCGGAAAACGGTATCTCCGCCGGGTGTGACGGGGTGGAGATACATGGCGCCAACGGCTACCTGATTGATCAGTTTCTTCATCACCATACCAATACAAGAACAGACGAATACGGCGGAACGGTCGAAAACATGGCGCGTTTCGCTCTGGAAGTGGTTGACGCAGTAGCAGATGCCGTCGGAGCCGGAAAAACCGGCATACGCCTATCACCTGCGGCCTATCACTTCGTAACGCCGGAAGCCGGCGATGCGGCAGTTTTCGAATTTCTGCTGAAAGAACTTGAAAAACGCAGACTCGCGTATGTCCATGCCGGTATTTTTGACGACAGCGTAAGCTACGATTACCTCGGCGGAACGGTTAGCGGTTTCCTCAGAAAAAACTATCGCGGCACCCTTATCGGGTGCGGAGGTTATACGGCCGAAAAGGCGGCAGAGGCCATAAACAACGGCGAACTGGATATAGCCGCTTTTGGCAGGCCTTTCATCGCCAACCCGGACCTCGTTTCAAAAATTAGCAACGGCGACCCGCTGAAACCGTACGATGAAAGTATGCTGGCCTCTCTCTACTGAATTCAAACTAACATCAGGCCGGTCATGAACCGCCCCGCCCGGCCGTCCTGCTTCCGGTGCGAGTAAAAAATATCGTTTTCGCACGAGGTGCAGATTCCGCAGTCGAAGATGTTTTCCTTCGGCACGCCTACTGAAACAAGCTGGTCTTCAACGGCGCGGTGCATATCCAACTTGCCGGAGCTTGCGCGATATTTTATAAAATCTTCGTAGGGAGCGCAGAAAACATCGTCGCCGACTTCATGACAGCAGTCCCTGATGCCGGGGCCGACAGCCGCCAGCAGGTTTTCCGGCCTGCTCCCCCATTCCCCGACTACCCAGCCGACGGTGCCGCCGGTGATATTTTTAAAGACCCCCACCCTGCCGGCGTGAATAACGGCTCCTCTTTTCTGCGCAGTATCTACGATGATAATCGGCAGGCAGTCGGCCGTAAGCACGCCGATAGGCGTTTCCGGTTTCCTCACTGTAACGGCGTCGCATTCCTGTTTGGGCGCATCCGGCGAGGCGATTTCAATAATATCCGCCGAATGCGTCTGCACCGGAAAATACGCGGAACGCCCGCCGCATAAAATCCGTCCGGCACGTTTGCGGTTTTCCTTCACCGCCGACGGGTCGTCGCCGACATGATCGGCAAGGTTAAGCGAGCCGTAACCATCTTCAGAAACCCCGCCGGCGCGCGCGGTTATCCAATGCTTTAAAAACCCAAGCCGGTCGAGCTCCGGAAAGGTGAACCATATCAGCCCATTCTGTTCATGCCGGATAAGTTTCGTTTTTTTCATATACAGACCCCCTCGAATTCACCGCATCGTCTGCAACCGCTTCCCTCCGGCGGGCATGGGGGGGTGGTTTTTCCGTCCGCTGATTTCAGATATTCTTTCCAGAGATATTCCCGCCTTACGCCGGTGGTAATAAAATCCCACGGCAGAATTTCATCCCCGCCTTTTTTCCGCAGATGATACGCGGCGGAGGTTTTAAGCGCTTCATTCCAGCTTTTACCGTTTAAAACATCCGGCAGAATCGAGCCGGTTAAGCGCGACCCTACCGAAAGCAGAGCCTGCGCGGAAGCCAGCCTGAGGGATTCGGCTTTAAATTCAACATTCGGCATTTTCCCGAATTTCTTCCGCAGAAACGATGTCTTCTTTTTAAGCTCGGATAGCGGCGCCATCGCTTCCCACTGGAACGGCGTGAACGGTTTGGGCACGAACGGGTTGGCGCTTATCGTAATCTTTCCGGCATGCCCCGTAGGGCGCGACGCCTCCATAAAGGCCTCGCGCATTCTGGAAACAAGCCCGACCATCGCCTCGATATCCTCATCCGTTTCACCGGGCAGGCCTATCAGAAAATAGCATTTCAGGTTGGGGATGCCTGCCTCTACCGCGTCCTTCACTATGCGGATTATTTCTTCTTCGCTCATATTTTTGTTGATGATTTTCCGCAGTCTGTCGCTTCCGGCTTCCGGCGCGATGGTAACCGTTTTCAGCCCGCCCCCCGCCAGCTTGTGAAATGTTTCGCTTGAGGTCAGCCCGATGCGGAGAGACGAAACGGTCATCTCGCCGCCGCCTGCCAGAATATGTTCGTACAGTTCGGCCATTTCCGGATGCTCGCAGATGGCCGACCCCACAAGCCCGATTCTTTTGTGTTCCCGCAAACCTTCGTCCGCCTGTTCTTTTAGGCGGGCGGTATCGACGTGCCTTACGGGGCGGTAAATAAAACCGGCCGCGCAAAAACGGCACCCCTGCCCGCACCCTTTGCCGGTTTCCATTAAAAACGCGTCTCCGAAAATGGAACCGCCCAGTTCCGGCAGTTGCGCCGTTCCTTCGCGCCCGTACTCCGGATTGTAAAGCCGCAAGACCGCTTCCGGCGCGCCGTGTAGAGGTTTGCGATTTTTAATACGGCCGTCCTCATCGTAGGTAACATCGTACAGAGCGGGAACGTAAACCCCCTCGATGGACGCGAGTTTTTTGAGTCTTTCAAGTTTTGCCTCGCCTCTGCTTTCGGCCAACAGTTCAACGATTCGCGCCGTGACGTTTTCCCCTTCGCCGATTACGAAAAAATCTATGAAATCCGAAAGCGGTTCCGGGTTGAGGGTAACCGCCACTCCGCCCGCGCATACCAGCGGCGCGTCATCACCCCTTTCCGTTCTTTTAAACGGCAGGCCGGCTGTAGCGATAATTTGCAGAACATTCGGCTCGTCCATCTCGAAAGTGACAGAGAAGGCAAGCAGTTCCGGCCGGTCGCGCCGATGCCTGTCGAAAGGAAACTCGCCTATAAAGCCGGCTGTACAATCGGCCCCCGCCTCCGTGAACGCGGAATAAATCTTGTGGAAACCGAGGTTGGATACGCCGATTTCGCGCCTGTTCGGATAGGCGAGACAGACCGACAGCCTTTCGGGTGATACGTTTTCCATACCAATTATGGTAACCTTTTGAACCTGATATGGTAAGCGTAACGATTGAAAAACAGCTGGAGACGATACGCCAGGGCGCGGTTGAAATCATAAGCGAGGACGAACTGCGCGCAAAGCTCAAAACCGGACGGCCGCTTACCGTCAAAGCAGGGTTCGATCCGACCGCCCCGGATATCCATATCGGCCACACGGTGCTTATTCACAAGCTCCGGCAGTTTCAGGAACTGGGGCATCAGGTTGTTTTTCTTATCGGCGATTTTACAGCCGCCATCGGGGACCCTTCGGGAGAATCCGAAACGCGCCCGCCGCTTTCCGCCGACGAGATAAAGAACAACGCCCGCACCTATCAGCAACAGGTGTTCAAGATACTCGATCCCGCAAAAACGAAAGTCGTTTTCAACTCCGAATGGATGGGAAAATTCACGGGCGGAGAAATGATAAAGCTGGCCTCCGGCTATACCGTGGCGCGGATGCTGGAGCGGGACGATTTTTCCAATCGATACAAAGCTGGAAAACCGATAGCCGTGCACGAGTTTCTTTATCCGCTCATACAGGGGCACGACTCGGTGGCGCTGAAAGCGGACGTGGAGATAGGCGGAACCGACCAGAAATTCAACCTCCTCGTGGGGCGGGAATTGCAGAGGGATGCCGGGCAGTCGCCGCAGGTGGTGCTTACCATGCCGATTCTCGAAGGGACCGACGGCGTGAACAAGATGAGCAAATCGCTCGGCAACTATATCGGCGTGGATGAACCGCCGCGCGAAATTCTAGGCAAGGTTATGTCGATTTCCGACGAGCTGATGATTAGATACTACGAGCTGGTCGGGGGGCTTTCGATAGAAAATTTCGGGGAACTTAAAGAGGCGCTTGCGTCCGGCGCAAAACATCCGCGCACAGCCAAGATGGAACTGGCGAAAAAAATCGTCGCCCGTTTTCACGGCGAGGCGACAGCCGAAGAAGCCGAAGAAGGGTTCAACGCGCAGTTCAGAAAAAAAGAGGTGCCGGACGAGATGGAAACCATCGCGCACTCATGGGAAAGAGATGCCGAACCGCTCGCTTCCATCCTGGCCTCTAACGGCGCGGTGAAAAGCGCCTCGGAAGCAAGAAGGCTTATAAAGCAGGGAGGCCTCGCGGTGAACGGCGAAAGAATAAACGACGAACGATACGCAGTCGGGCCGGGCGAATACGTAATACGTCTCGGCAAGAAAAAGTACGTCCGTCTGACGCGCAGATAAAACTCACACAAGAAAGGTAAAACATGCTTATTAAATATATTCATTTGCTGGCGATATCGACATGGCTGGGCGGAATGATTTTCTTCACGACCATAGGCGCTCCGGCGATATTTAGAACGCTCTCGCGGCACGATGCCGGGACGGTTGTCGGCGTGATTTTCCCCAAATACTGGATTCTCGGCTACATTTCCGCTTTCACGCTTATCGTTACGCTTTTAATGATCGGCAAAGGAAACATCGCGGCGATAAGAATGCCGCTCATCCTGCTGGCGGTTTCGGCCGTTCTCGCTTTAACCTCCGGCCTAGTCGTGGGCGGGAAGGCGCGAACGATAAAAGCCGAAATGCGCGCAGAAGCGACGCCGGACGCGAAAAAAGCGGAACTCAGAAAATCTTTCGGGAAGATACATGCCGTATCGGCGATGCTAAACGGAACCATCCTTATTATTAACCTCGTTTACCTCGCCTTCATTCCCATCATCATGAAGCTTTGAATTTTCCGATTCGTATAAGCCGTCAATCAGAGCGGCATATTTTTCCAGCACCACTTTCCGCTTTATTTTGAGGGTCGGGGTAAGCTCCCCTTCCCGCTCGGAAAGCTCGCGCGGCAGAAGAGCGAACCTCTTTACCTTCTCGAAACGGGCGAACCCGTCCATCAGACGCGCTATTTTTTTTTCGTAGATTCTGAAAACCTCCGGGCTTGCTATAAGCTCCTCGCTGTTTGCGGCCTTGATTCTCCACCGTTTCGCAAACTCACTTAAACCCTCGAAATCCGGCACAATCAGCGCCGAGATGAATTTCCGGCTGTTCCCTATCACTACGGCCTGCGCAATAAGATCATCCGAAACGAGGCGCGATTCTATCGGCTGAGGCGCCACGTTCTTGCCGTTGGACATTACGAGAATATTCTTTTTCCTGTCGGTGATTTTTATGTACCCGCCGTCCAGTTCTGCCACGTCGCCGGTATGGAACCAGCCGTCCTTATCTATCGCCTCCCTCGTCGCTTTCTCATCGCGGAAATAACCTTTCGTAATGCTGGGGCCTTTTACAAGCAGTTCGCCGTCATCGGCGATTTTGATCTCAAGATTGCCCAGCGGTTTGCCGACACTGCCGATTTTTACCGCCCCGACAGGGTTAACGGCGATAACCGGCGACGTTTCGGTAAGCCCGTAGCCTTCGATTATCGTTATACCGACCGCTTGGAAAAAGGTCGCCACATCTTCGCCCAAAGGCGCGCCGCCGGAAACGAAAAATCTTATCCGCCCGCCCATAGCTTGCTGGAGCTTGCTGAAAACCAGTTTCCGCGCGATTGCGTGCGCCGCCTTCAGGCAGAATGAAGCTTGTTCGGGGGCGGCGGAAAACCGCCGGCCGACGCCTATAGCCCACCGGAAAAGTTTTTGACGCAACGGCGGCGCCTTTTCCACCTTCGCCCGGATGCGGGCGGCCATCTTTTCAAACAGGCGCGGCACGCTTATGACGACCGTCGGTTTTACATCCCGCATGTTTTCCGGAATCGAGTCCATGCTCTCGGCATAGTAGATGGAGCCACCCGCCGCCAGAACCGTGTAATAACCGCCGGTGCGCTCGAACGCGTGGGAAAGCGGAAGGAAGGAGAGATGCGTGTCGGATTCGTTTATATCCAGAGCGTCGAGGACAGCCGCGACGTTGGAGGTGAAATTGCCGTGGGAGAGCATCACCCCTTTGGCCGGGCCGGTAGTGCCGGATGTATAGATGATTGAAGCGAGAGTTTCCGGGGTTACGTTTTTCCGCGCACCGCTTAGTTCATTGTTGTCCTCTTCGCTTATCTCTCCGGCGCGCTTCATGGCGTCTCGGAAATTTACGGTGCGAATATCGCCTACCTGTTTTTCCGTTTTCTCTACCGTTATTATAAGTTTAAGGGACGGCAGGTTGCCGGCGATTTTCGCCAGCTTTTTAAACTGCACGCCGTTGGTGGTAACAACGCCCTTCGCGCCGGAATCGGAAAGGATATGGAACACCTGCTCTTCTGAAAGCGTGGAATAAATCGGCACGTCAACGACGCCGAAAGAGAGCGCCGCCAGATCCGTTATCACCCATTCCGGGGAGTTGGGAAGCATTATCGCCAGCCGGTCGCCCGGCCTGAAATTTTCGGCGAAAAGCGCCTGCGAGAAACGCGCTGTTTCTTCGGCCAATTCGCCGTAGGTTGTCGGTTTCCAGCTTCCGTTCTCTTTTCTCGCGAGCGCGGTTTTATCCGGGCGCTTTTCGGCGGAGCCGAGAATGATTTGAGAAACCGTTTTTTTCGACATCATAAATTCATACCGATTAACCTGAAATTATAGACACTTTCCAAGCATCGAGGTTTCATCCGATATACGATTCGCCACGATGATGTATAATTCTACACCGTTTAGCTGATAACCATTTTCCCGGAGGATAAATTGAAAACAACAATGGAAAGTCTCGATAAAAAAATCGAGAAAGCGAAAGAAGCGCGCACTGGTAAAGAAGGCGTTGAACAGAGGCAGGCGCGAAAAAAAGTGAAACGGCTTCAGCGGAGAAAAACCCGAATGGCCGTGACCGAGAAACGGATGGCCGAGAAGATGAAGAAACAAGGGGCGGCGGGCGAATAGGAAATGCAAGAGGGATAACCGTCCCGCTAAAATGCAATGGGCGGTAAAGAACGGTCTTTGAAGGCCGGACTGGAAAAGCTTTACCGCCTCTTCGACCGCTCGTTCATCTCGCCCGACCCGTTGGAATGCGTGCCGGCACGCGGGCGAAAAAAAGATATCGCACTTTCGGCTTTCATCGCGTCGGTCTTCGCCTACGGGCGGGCCGACCTTATCGTAAAAAACGTAAATTACATTCTCGCCGAGCTCGGCCCGAAACCTCTCGATACTCTTGTCGCGGGCGGATATTCCGGACGGTTCCGTCTGTTTCGATACCGATTCCATAAAAGGGCCGACCTGCTGTGGCTGTTGGACCGGCTGAGGGAAATATATTCGGAATACGGCTCGCTGGAAAAAGCTTTTGTAGCAAACGGCTCTAACCATACCGACAGACTGAAAGGTTTTTCCAAACTTTTCTCGAACGAAAAACAGCTAAAGAGTACGCGGGCGTTTCTCGTGCCGTCACCGGCCAACGGCTCGGCCTGCAAACGGATGAACCTCTTCCTCAGGTGGATGGTGCGGAAAGACGGCCTAGACCTCGGCCTCTGGAAACATGTAAGCCAGTCGGAACTGATCATCCCTCTCGACGTGCACGTAAACAGGATCGCGGCGAGGCTCGGCCTCGTGCGGAAAGGACCCGAAAACTTCGCCCGCGCTTTGGAGCTTACCGATAACCTGCGGGCAATGAATCCGGAAGACCCAATCCGCTACGATTTCGCCATCTGTACGCTAGGAAAACTCGGCCACTGCGCCAAGAATGCCGTCCGCGAAAAATGTATCCAATGCGTTTTAAAAAACCACTGCACCGACAGCGCACTGTAATGGACCATCGGGTAAGGTCTTGAAATTTATTTCATCCGATTCAGGTAGGATGTCTCTCCCGAATATTGCATTTCAAGACCTGCCCCCATTTTACTAGAGGTTGCGGAGGGCGCGTTTGACGATGTAGGCGGTTTCGGGCGTGGGCGATTCCCGCCGCCACCGACTGCAAAGTTTCAGCACTTTCTCGGGCGCGGACTTACCGGCGTCGTTGAGCCAGTTACCGACAGAATCCCCGACGTACCGCGATGGATCGGAGCGCAGAGGCTCAAGAAGCTGGAAACCTTTTTCGGGATTTTCCTTCAACTCTTTTATATGACAGCACCAGACACCTCGCGGGCGGGTAATCTCGGATGCGAACCGCCGGATGTTCGGGTCTGCGTCTACCGCCCACCCCATTAAAAGTCCAATACCTGTATCAAGCTCATCCGCCAAAAACGGCCTAACGGCTATCCAGGCGATTTCCCGCACCCCGAAATGCGGGTCGGCCGCAAACCGGCGAACGCGCGACAGCCGGGCTTCAATATCAGGGGAAGCGTCGGCGGAATCCATATAAACCGCCCAATACCGCACTATATCGCAACGATGCTCGGCGAATTGCCGGTAGATTTTCTTACGGGCGGACGGCGTTCCGGCATATTCAAAAAGGCCATTGCCGACCCGTACCAGCTTTTTCATGACGCCCAGAGACTCGTAATCTTCGCCGATGATTTTACGCACCGGCATACGGCCGTCAACCTCCCGCAAAATGTTTTTCAGGAGTTTAGCTGTATCAACCGCCAACCATTCCACGAGGTTGGCTGTTTCGGTCTCTCCTTTTTCCAGCGCGGCTAAGACTGCTTTGGGTATTTCGGATATCCGCCTTGCCCCCTTGCGGGGCGCGGTCGGCTCAGGCGTCCTCTTGCGGGCGGTCATCTCCCCGTCCGGCCTCCAGGTTTCCGAGAGTGGCATCGAACCGTTCGAACTGCCTTTCGGTTTCGTTGTACTGCTTGATGGCGTTCTCCAGATGGCGGCCGACCAGCCGAAAATTATCCTGAAACTTTTCAAAGCCGACTTTCAGCGATGAGATGGTGCGGATGATTTCCTCCGCCTCGGCCTCCACCGCCAGCCCGCGAAAACCGATGGCAAGCGCCTGAAAATAGACGTAAAGGAAATTCGGCGAAGCGGGAATGACCCGCATATCAATAAGCTTTTTGTGCAGTTCGCTGTTGGAAACGATTTCCAGAAAAACCGCTTCGGACGGTATGAACATCACGGCGAAATCGAGCGTTTTTTCCGGCACGATATATTTTCGGCTGATTTCGCGGGCGCGGTTTTTTACGTCGGTGAAAAAAGCCTGCCTGAATCTGGCGCTTTCATCGCCCTCGGTGTCGTAACTTTTTTTGAGGTTGGCAAGCGGGAACTTGCTGTCGATGCAGAGTATCCGGTCTTTTAAGAAAATGGCGGCGTCCACCACACCTTCGCCTATTCGGTACTGCTCCCTGTACCTGTCGGCCGGGATAACCTCCTTGAGAATCAGCTCAAGCTGAAACTCTCCAAACCCGCCCCGCGTCTGGCCTCCTTCAAGGATGTCGCTCAATTGCCGGATATCTTTCCCGACCTCCAGCATGCCGGTGGAAACCGCGCGGATATTCGTGGTCTCTTTCAGCAGGTTCTCCAGCTTTTCGGCAAGGAGTTTCTGCGAGGAGGAAAGAGATTCCGCAAGCTCCCTCCTGCCCGCCGCGAGCGATTCGCTTAGCTCCTTTTGCGTTTTCGTGAAACTGTCGCTAATCGAAACGCGGCTTTCATCGCGCACCCTGCCGATATTTTCCACGATGCGGCCGGTCTGCTCCTGCAGAAGCCGGTTCAGTTCGGAGCTTATTTTTTCAAGTTTTTCTTCAAGTTCCTTAACGCCGTTGGCGGGAGGCCTGCGCAACAGAACGAAAAGCAGAATAATGACGCCGAGCGCTATGAGGAAGAGTGCGGGCATCATCCAAAAACCGCCGTTCATCATTTTTTATTCACCCCCGCGTACGAGTAGAAAAGAAGGGAAGTGTCGCCATACTTTCGGATTTTATCAGGTTCCGGCATTTCCTGACTTTTTTTTGAAGATGCTTCGTAAATAATCAGCCCGTCCTCTTTTACAAACCCACCGTCGAACAGCTTCTCTATGATGTTAGCCGGATTCCTGAAATCGTAAGGGGGGTCGCAAAAAACGATATCGAAAGATTCCCTGGCAGAGCGGGCGAGGAGGGATAGAACGTCGGTTGCCAGCGTATTCACTTTCGGTTCGCCGTCAATCATGCGGACAGTTTCGGCGAGGTTTTTTTTGATTATGTTCAGCATCGACCGCCGGTTTTCAACCAGCACCGCTCTT
>JAJRYM010000189.1 GCA_024275775.1 Nitrospirota bacterium | reverse complement strand
CGGCGATGATAGTCGTGGTCGGTTTTTTGCGAAATGATAATCGGGTCGTACCGCCAGACAACCCGCTCCGCCCCCACCCTCTCCGCAAGTTTCCCGAACGTAGTCAGACGCTCGTCAAGCGACGGCACCGCCCGCTCAAGCTCGCGGGGATAATCGTTTAGCGTGAACTGAAAATAGTAGCGGTAACCTTTATCGTCCAGCTCCGGCAGATTCTCCATCAACGGCGCGGGGTTCTTGCTCCAGAAAACTATCGCGTCCACATCCTCCGGTTTCAGCGAAACCCGCCGCGCCTGCCGGGGGTTGAACGGATTCCTCGTAACGCAATACCCCGCCCTCACTCTCCGCATAAACCATTCGGCATAAAAAGCCGGTATGTCGGTTCTTCTGCTAGCGCTGATAATCATGATCCCGATGGGGATTTAATAACAAATCTGTCGTCACGAGGAGTCCGAAGGAAGCCGTGGTGATCTCTCTTCCATCGAGATTAGCTTCGCCTGCGGCTCGCAGAAACTTCGCTTGATAATTACAGGTAAGGAAGCTCGTTTTGCCACACCCGCCCGAGGCGGGATTCGCAATGACATGAACGGGATTACGCATCGCGGAAGGATGCGGAAATGTGGGGAGTGCGTTATAAGAAATCAATTGTGAACTCCGATACTGTTACCCGTGTCCGTGGTCGCCGGCGAAAGTTTTTCCACAGCGGTCGATGTAATCCGGCAGGGGACATTCGAGGCAGGCGGACGGCGCTGAATAGCAGAAATCGTTATAAAGCTGAATAAGCGCCTGCTGGTGCCGAAGCGATTTCACCCGGCGCGGATTGTCCTTGCCGAAAAAGTTGCGCGCCATGTAATCGACCACCGCGTTGGACGACGGTTTGGGCGTGGCGTAATAGATATTGAGAAGCCGTTTCTCCATCGGCAGATCGTGGATCGAGCGGCAGTCCGCCAGAAAAAAGGGGATAAGGCAGTCGGCAAGAATGGAGACTGCCCTATCCTTCCCAACCAGTTTTTTGGGCGAGCGGGTGCGCCGATTGAAGTGGTATCGGTAATCCCAAAAAGAGTCGGAAACGCTGGTGAAAATCGCCGGAATTTCCGCCACGTGCTTGCGCGATATCCGGCCGTCGGCATCCGCCGGGAAAGCGAGAATCATTTTTCTAAAAAATTCCGGGTCGCAAAGGCTCACGGCAATGTGCGAAAAAGCCGCAATCCTCCTGTGCGGGTAATTGGCCGGACGGCAAGCGGTGAGAGGCCAGTCGGAGAGATCGAAAACCGGTTCCGCTCCGAGTAAATCGACCTTGGCATATTTCGCCAGCAGTTCCTTCAGGTCGGCATCGTCCGCCGTGAGATGCGCCGACTTGTCCAGCCCCGACAGCCGGAAGAAAAGCGCCTGCGCGGTTATGTGCGGTTCATGCGAGCGGTTGGCAGAGATAATTTTAGAAAGTTTTTCGCGGGGAAGTTTTTCGGCCAGCGCGCGGAACTGCCGTTTGAAACGGGAGTAGCCGAGACATTCAAAAATGATTTCGTACAGGAGCTGTTCGGGGGCAGTCGATTCCAGCCGGTCGATGAAGCGGTTCGATTTTATGAGCATCCGCCCTTCTGCCACGATATCGAGCATGCGGTAGAGAAAATCCGGGTCGGAAAAACCTAGCGCCTCCCTGCACGGCGGACAGCCGGCCGCGCCGGATACCGGCGACCCGCCGAGTTCTATCTCTTTCCTCAGTTCGTCGATTGAATGCCGAAGATAAAGCCCAAGCTCCAGTTCGTAAAGCGTTTTCCCCTTGCGGTTGACGGCGGGGGGCGTACCTTCGGAGCGGTAAAGAAAAACGTGAAGGAGGGCGCGGTCGTAGTGGCGCGAAACATGGTGCTTGTGCTCGTACCATTCCCTCGCGTGCAGATGTATTTCCACATCGCCCGCCATTTTCGTGCCTTCAAGAATGAAAACGCCGTTCCTGAAATCCGGCCCTTCCCGGCGATTGAACCGCCCCGGCCGAATAACCTTTATCGGCAGGCCGTTGGTCGTTTTAAGGGCGGTGTTATTGAAAAGAAGATTTTTCCAGAGAAGCTGAATGAGCCGCTCGGAGATTTTGCGTTTGCGGGACGGAAGGTATCGCGTGGCAGGCAGTTCGGACACGCGGTCGGCGCCGCATTCCCGTAACAGCAGATAGTCCGCCCGGAATTTCCCCGGCCGGTTCACTTTGCCGGAACGAACCGGACGGTAACGGCGTCACCCGGTTTCAGGCCGAAACATTCTCCGGCGCTTCCGTTGGGCGTGAAAAGTTCGAGCAGGTGAAGGCTGTTGACGATTGCGCCCAGCTCGCCGCTTTCGACCGAATGATAATAGTAGCTGACTCCGCTGATGGTTTTTCCGCCGGGCGGTTTCACCTCCAGCCGGCTGTTCGGGAACCGCGCATGAAGATCGCGCAGGTTTTCGGCGGTAATGTTGGTGAAAAGATTTCCGAAACGGTCAACGTAAGTTATCTCACCTTCTATGACGTTTTCCTTAATGGACGGTTCGGGCAGGGAAAGTTTTTCGAGCCTCTCTTCGGCGGGGCCGAACTCTTTCATCGGCGTTGAAAAAAGGCGCGCGGCGGCGGGCGCGAATATGTCCCGCCCGTGGAAGGTAGCGCTTATCTGAGGCTGTAAAAGCCCCATGTTGGCTATTTTCACAGCCTTCTCAACCGGCGAATCGAGAAATGAGAAAAGGCCGTTGTTAGGCCCGACGTAGAAATATCTTTTCGTTTTTATGATGACCGGCTCCCGCGTTGTGCCGACGCCGGGATCGACCACCGCCAGATGGACGGCGCCTTCGGGAAAGAAATTCTTTATGCCGCCAAGGCATAGCGCGCCTTTGAGAACATTCTGCGGAGGGATGCTGTGGGAAATATCTACGAATGTTATTTCAGGATCGATGGAGAGCATAACGCCTTTCATAACGCCCACCCACGGGTCGGAAAGGCCAAAATCGGTGGTAAGCGTTACTATTTTGCTCACGTCATCACGCCTCCCCTAATGCCTCCGTCCGTAACACTCTCCACGCGGATTTTCACCAGCGTTCCGCAAAGTTTTTCATTACCTTCAAACTCCGCGTTAATGAACTCGGCGGTTTTTCCTTTTAAGAAACCGTCCTTGCCGTGGCGGTTTTCCGCAAGCAGTT
>JAJRYM010000188.1 GCA_024275775.1 Nitrospirota bacterium | reverse complement strand
CTCTTCCCGGTTCCCGTCTTCAGCTCCCGCCCGCTTATCCGGCCAATCTCAATGAGAACTTCTCTTACGGTATGCCCGACACCCGAACCGAGGTTGAAAACATCGCACCCGTCAGCTTTTTCCAGATATTCAATCCCCTTGAAATGGGCGTTTACGACATCTTCCACATGAAGGTAATCCCTAACGCATGTGCCGTCCTTGGTATTCCAGTCGTCTCCGAATACAGTTGTCGGCCGGCCGCTTTCGATATTTTCCAGAGCGGCCGAAATGAGGTTAAGCTTCATGCCCCGCGCTTCGCCAAGCGAGCCGTCCAGAGCGGCGCCGGCTACGTTGAAATAGCGGAACAGTATGCTTTGGATGTTCCCCGCATTGCAACCGTCTATCAGCAGATTTTCCGCATCTTGTTTGGATTTGCCGTACGGGTTAATCGGGTTTAAAGGATGCTCCTCGTCAACCGGAATATATTCAGGCTCTCCATACACGGCGGCCGAGGAGGAGAAGATGAATTTTCGGCAGTTATGGCGCACCATCGCATCAAGAAGAATTTCCGTTTTTTCCACGTTATTGCGATGATAGAGACCGGGGTTGCGGACGGATTCGGCCACGTCCACCTTGGCGGCAAAGTGCATTACCATCTCTATTTTTTCGTCTCGGAAGATATCGTCGAGCAGGCGCGAATCGCCGATATCCCCCTCATGGAAGGAGATGCCGTCCGCAACCGCCAGGCGGTACCCGCCGGATAGATTATCCAGCGCCACCGGCTCATGGCCGGCATCGAGCAGACGCTTCGACATAATGGAGCCGATAAAACCCGCACCGCCGGAAACGAGAATCTTCATATTGCGACCGCGAAAAATTTCATTTGGAAATCGAATCCTACAGCAAACCGTTACAGCTTTTCCAGTATTTCCGATGCGAGGGAAATGTTGACCGATAAAGCCTTCGCTATTTCCTCAGCCGTAGCGCTACGGGCGGCTTTCAGCGAACCGAACTTCAGAACAAGCTTCTTCTTCCTTTTGGGGCCGAACCCTTTTACCTCATCCACTCCGCTTTTGAACATCTGCCTGCTCCGTGTTTGGCGATGATAATCGATTGCGAAGCGGTGCGATTCATCCCTCAGCCGCTGGAGCATGAACCGCCCCGCCCCGGCCGGCTGGAAAGGAACAGGGTTTCTTTTACCGGCCAGATAAAAGAGGTCGCTGGCCGAATTTTCCCGCTCCACCCCTTTGGCTATGCCGAGAACCGTCTGCTCCGGCGCGTATTTTCTTGCGGCGGCCGTTGCGGCATTCACCTGCCCTTTGCCGCCGTCTACCACAAGGATATCCGGAAAGCTTCCGCTCTCTTCCATGATGCGGCGAAAACGGCGGTCAACCACCTCGGCCATCATTTCCGTATCGCCCCGCCCGGCCGTTTTTATCCTGTAACGCTTATACCGGCTTTTATCCGGCTCGCCATTGGAAAACGCAACGAGCGAGCCTACCGCCGACATACCCTGTATGTTGGAAATATCCACCGCCTCCATCAGAGACGGCCATTTTTGTATGCCGAGCATTTCCTGTATCTCGCGAAGAGCCTCCTTGCGCGATTCCTGCCCGGCGGCAACCTGCAGTAGTTTCAGTTCAGCGTTTTCCTCCACCATCCCTATCAGCCGTTTTTTTCTTCCGCGCCGAGGTTGTATGATTTTCACTTTTTTCCCTCTCAACCCCGAAAGCCATTTTGCCAGCACTTCCGATTCTTCCGGTACGATGTTTACGAAAACTTCGGACGGAACGGCAAACGGCGAGCCGTAAAACTGTTTAACGAATACCTCGACAAGCTCCGCAGGATCGTCGGCTTTTTTCAGAATATAATTCTGGTCGCCCATCAGCTTGCCGCCACGAACCATCATTATCCGCACTACGCCCGTCCCCCCTTCGCAAACGGCCGCGATGTAATCCTCATCCAACCTGCCGGAAGCGGCGTCCATTTCCTGTTTTTCACGTATCCGTTTAATCGCCTCGATTTGATCCCGCAGAGCCGCCGCCCTCTCGAATTTCTGCATGGAAGCTTTCAATTCCATCTCTTTCCGAAGCTCAGCTACTACTTCATCCTCCCTCCCCTGAAGAAACCTGATTACGGACTTAACCACCCGCCCGTACTCCTCCGCTGAAATCTTGCCTGCGCATGGGGCGAGGCATCGTTTCATGTGATAGTTGAGGCACGGTTTCCTTAACGGCGCTTTATCCAGATTGTCGGAACTCTGCCTCAAAGGGAAAAGCCGGTGAATCAACCTTTTTACCGATCTGACAGATTTGGCGGATACATACGGCCCGAAATAAAACGCGCCGTCGTCAAGCATTTTGCGGACGATGGCCAGCCGAGGAAATTTTTCCCCAACCGTCAGTTTGAGGTATGGATAGGTTTTATCATCCCTCAGCATCACGTTGAAGCGAGGTTTTTCCTTCTTTATGAGAATGTTTTCCAGAATAAGCGCTTCGACTTCGTTTGTCGTGACCATCACGTCAACGTGGTCAACCAGAGATACCATAAGCGCGATACGGGGCGTATGGCCGGCCGTTTTCCGGAAATAGGAAGATACGCGCGCCTTGAGATTAACCGCTTTGCCGATGTAAAGAATTTTTCCGCCGGAATCCTTCATGAGATAACAGCCGGGGCGCCGAGGGATACCCTTAAGGCCGGGCACTGATATTTTTTCGGTCATATAAAAATGATAGCCGAAGATGAAAGCAATCCGGCAACATACCGAAAAGAAAATTTAAAGAAATTTTGCCGTAAAATGGCGAGGAAGCCAGGTTGAGGCTAGATAATCAGGGAGCTGTTTTTGCCCCGCTCTTTGACTTTTCGCGCGGCCTCCATCCCCCTTGCCAGAATGGCTATCGGCCCCACATCCTCTTTACGAAACTCGGTGATGCCTATGCTTATAGTTAGCCTTTTGTTTTTATCGCCGTCAAACTCGCATGCTTCGACTTTTCTTCTAAGCCGTTCCGCCAGTAACATGGATTCATTTGCCCTTGTGAGCGGAAGCATTAAACAGAATTTTTCTTCATCGAGCCTCGCGGCTATATCCGAAGTTCTTACCGACTGGAGAAAAATGGATGCTATTTCACGTATGGCCATGTCTCCGTTCTCCCTGCCGAATCTTCTATTGAACCGGCTGAAATCATCAACATCGATGATCAAAACGGAAACCGCCTTATTATACCTTCTGGCGGCGGCCATCTCTTTTTTAAGAACGTTCTCCACGTAAAGCTCGGTGTACAGTCCGGTAAGGCCGTCCACCAGCTCTTGTCTGCGGCGCTTTTCCGTATCAACTTCAAAGCCGGCCGATTCCAGCGCTTCTTTCACTTCGCCGGTCTTTTCCTGATCGCATCGGCAGATGAGAACGTCTTCCCCACTCCTACGGTCAACAATGACCGAGACGGGAGATTTGCGAGGTTGAACGTTTTTCAGCGCTCCCAATTCATCTCTCAATCTCTTTAATCGAATCAGGGAGCGAAGGTTTGTCAGAAGCTCCGCATCCCTTAAAGGCTTCATCAGAATGCCGCTTACCCCGGCTTCCAGAGCCGCTTCGCAGGAATCCTCCGATGGAGCGGAAAAAATGACCGGGATAGTGGATGTCTCGTCGCTTTGCTTCAACAGCCTGATGAGCTCCAAATCAAAACCGCTTCCATCAACAATTACGACATCGGGTTTTTTTTCGGCCGCAATGGAAAGCGACTCTTCCAAACTGCCGGAGGTTAAAAAATCATAACCCAGTTTTTCAAGCTGTTCGGTGACGGTTTCCGCTTCCAACAGTTTTTCAGCCACCACAAGAACAAAGCCTTTATTAGTCATATCGAAACATTGTCCACGACCTAGGCTGTCGTTTCAAGGAAATCCTTGAACTGTTAGCGGTTAAAGGCAACGCAATTCCTCTAACCGTTTCCGGCCGCTATCGTTCGAAGAAAAAATTCAGTTCAACTGCGAGCTTGGCACACTCCCACAGCTATTAGAACTTATACCCAAAGTTTACAGAATACCCCTTGCTTTCATCAGAGGTGATATAAGTGAGTCCAAGCCTCAAATTTCTGGTAAAGCCTATAGCGAAACCCAGGTCATTATACTGGTTGATGAAAAGCTCGGTGCCGGTATAGCGAGTATCTATTGCAAAAAGCTGAACGTGACGGCCTTTCGCTTCCGAACCGAAAGGAATCGTCATCATGAGGCCGTTTCGAAACGCGGTGTTTGCTATATCGGGGTCTATATCAAAGTCCCCGTATTTTAAAGGTATGGTTTTGTAGTATCCGATCATATTCCCAAGGGTGAACATATACTTAGAAAGTTTAAAGTCGTACCGACTGGTAAGAGAGCCTGATGCCATTTGCGCGGCCGAACCAAGGTCGATCGACCCGCCTAATCCGTACGTAAACGTCGGTGTGAGAGTCCACCGGCCTGTAACCGGAAGAGCGGCGGAAAAACCTAAGCCGACTTGGTAGCTCTTCGCTCCATCAACATCAACCTGCGTAATAGGAAGTTTAAACGTATACACTCTCCTAGGGTTGGCATCGGAAACAATGGCATATTTAATGGGAACCGTCACTCTTTTGCTATCAAGCCCCCCTTGGTCAAGGGTTGTATAAGAAACGCCGATGCCGATTAGATTTTCCTTACTGCCGCCTTTTCCAACGTCAGAAGCTGTGGTGGTGGATCCCATACCGGTGCCGTCGATGAAATCCGTTGCGACTATGTTCGCCTGCAGGCTGTTGGGATTGCCCGCAATAGGGTCGTTGGCGGTATTCGCAGCAAAAGCCTTCATCAATTTAGTGAGTTCCGCCCCACCGCTGGTTTTAAACCAGTCTTTCAGCTTACTCTGGCTTTCATCGCGCGTTGCGCCGGTAAAACTAATATCAAGCCCCGTTTTAGGGATCTGGAACCGTAGAGTGTTGCCGTTTAAAGGGTACGAGGCTAAAATATCGATACCTCTGAAATTTAACGTTGCGTCGGCTTTCGAGGTATTGGAATAAGTTGGAAAATGCGTGGCCAGATAACTATCGGTTAAAGTATCCACCAGATTATCCACAGATGTGAAACTATCGGTTACCGTCGTGCCGCTCACGACAACCGTGGCATCAAGTATCCCCGCAAAAACCGGATAAGAAATAACAAACTGAACAACAAGTAAAATTTGAATAAACCTCTTCATCCCTGCCTCCTTAGATTTCCCCATTTTAACCCTACTTTTTTTAATTGTAATCCATTTACTACCCGAAAACAAAAATACCCAAACGTACTTCTTGGAGAAGTGAGATTTATTTAAGAGAAAGGAGTCGGAATTAAAACAGAGAGGCGCTCGATTTTACCGGAATTTTTATAATTCAGCCGCCTGAAGCATGGCTTTGAACCGCTGGGAATCCCGGCTTAACGTTTCCGGCCGGGCTACCGGAACGCGAGGAGGGGGTCTCCATAACTTTCCGGAATCTGGCTACTCTTGGCTCCGCAGTTCCGGGAACCCCTTTGCTCGTCCGCACTTTCGTAAGAACATCCTGTGCCCGTTTTGTGGGGTTGCCGTGCGTTCCCGATTTCCCGGAGCCGATAGCATTCAGCTTTTTTAGAACGCTCGCCAGAGCGGCCGGATTGTATCCGGCGTTAATCATTATATCAACCGCCTCCAGGTCGGCTTCTTTTTCCTTCTTTCTACTGTAACCTTTCGCGGCATGATCAATCAGCATTCCGGAAAGTTCGTTCAGCCCTTCCACAAGGCCGGCCAGTTGCTGATCGTCCGGACTGCCTATCTGGTCGCTGGCGAAGCTGAGAATATCCTTCTTCAGTTTATCCCTGTAGGATTTTTTGATGGAATTGGACGGGTGATAAAAAACTTCGTGCGCCACTTCATGGGCCATGATCCCGGCCAGCTCGTCTTCGTTTTCAGCCTTGTTAATAAGGCCCGTGGTTATGAGAATAAAGCCGCCCGGCACGGCATAGGCGTTTACTTTCTCCGGTTCGTCGAGAACGATAAAATGGTAACCGCTGAATGCTTCCGGCCGGGAAGAAGCCAGCGCCAGCGTTTGGCCGACGGAGTTGACATAATCCTGAAGCGCCTCCTTTTCATTCAACCTGTTGTTGGCCAACAGCCTTGCGCCAACGCTTCTGCCGACGTAATACTGCTCTTCCGCCGTAAAATCGGAAAAAGCTTTGAAGGTCGATTTGCCGATATCGAAAATCTTGTTCAAGTCGAGATTGAATCCGTAAGCCTGCACGGTCGCCAATAAAACGACCGCAAGGATCAAAAACGGTTTTATGAAACTTCCGGCAATTTTCAAAGGCCTGACCAGCGAACTCATTGGAACTCTCCCAGTTTTCCCTTTTTACGGAAATCCGCAAGGCTCTCAAGCGGGTACTTAACGGTGGACATCTTTTCCGCCTTGTCCATCAGGTCGTACCGCAATTCCTTGTTCTGCCTGTTCTTCGCTTCCACCTCGGGCGAAAACCCCTTGGTAGCCGCCGCCATATCCGACTCGGTTACCTTTGCGGTGCGTGAAAAGCTTTTGAACTTTTTAGCCCTGATAAGTGATTTAGCCGGTATGAAACCTTTCAGGCCCCCGTACTCCACCTCGTGAAAACTGCCTTTCGACCCGATGAATTTAACGCTTTCGCCACGGTCCAGCGTTTTCAGCAGTTTCCCCCCGAAAGGCTTGGGACTGCTTTTTAATCTCGTTTTGGAAACGTTTATCCGCAGATTGTCGCCCTTTCTCAGCTTCGAGGCTTCCGCGGAAGAAGCGATAAACAGCACTACAAGCGCAAAAACCGCAAAAATGTAAAGAGTGGTTCTTTTCATTCGCTTACCCTTTGGAAGTAAGAGTGTACACGCCGTCCCACTGTTCGCCGGGGTCGTTCTGCGCCATAAACTCACACCTTTTAATGTATTCGAGAGAAGGAGGATCACCCGGTATCAGTTCCATCACGTTATCGAAAACCTCCCTGGCCTTGCTGAATTCGCGTTTACGATACCTCTTCAGCCCTTCTTCAAACAGCTTTATTCCCTTCATTATTTTTTCGGGAAGGTCGCCTTTAACTCCAAAAAGTTCGTATACTCTTACAGGTTCATTTTTACCCACAACCCTCAAAAGGTCAAGTTCTCTCGTTTCAAACTCGTCTTTAACAGGTTCCCGCGTGGCTTCGGAAATCATCGAATAGGTGCCGTAAAACTTGTTGGCCCCTTCCAGACGGGAAGCGAGATTCACGGCGTCACCCATCATCGTGTAGTCCATTCTCGTGCGCGAACCCATATTGCCCACCACCATAGGCCCTGTATTAAGCCCAATTCGCACCTTCATCTGATGTTTTCCTTCGGCCTCCCATTTTGCGCGGAGCTCCTCAAGACGCTTTTGCATCTCGATGCTAGCCATGCAGGCGAGATACGCGTGCCGGTCGGTAGCGATAGGAGCCCCCCAGAAAGCTATGATGGCGTCACCCTCGAACTTATCCACCGTTCCTTCGTACTTTCCGGTAATCTCGCACATCTCGCTTAGATAGTCGTTCAACAAAGCCACCAGCTCTTCGGGGCTGAGAGCTTCGGATATGGTTGAAAAGCCCGCGACGTCGGAGAAAAACGCCGTCATAACTCTTCTCTCGCCGCCAAGGGCCAGTTTGTCGGGATTTTTTACAAGCTCCTCCACAACTTTCGGAGAAAGATACTGCCCGAAAGCGCCCGTAATAAATGTTCTCTGCCGTGCCTCCACGAGATAGTTCGCGACGCTCGTCAATGAAAACGCGCCAATAACCGTTATATTGCTGGCCGATATGTCTATAAGTATGTTGTGGTAAGAGTAGAGATAAACGGCCAGGGCGGCATCGGCGATGATAAAAAGGACCGTCATCAGCAGGCCTGTCCCCGCGCTGAAATTGGCCGCCACACAGGCAAAAACCACCGACAGGAAAAGTATGGCGGGAATAGCGAAAGCCGGTTCATAGTAGTTTTCAAGGAAATCGCTGTGCAGGATGTTGTCGAGCGCCGTTCCATGGTAATGCGCGCCGGCATCGTTTTTCTTGTTGAAGGGGTTCGGGCGCAAGTCCTTCAGTTCGGTGGCGTCCGAGCCTATTATTACCACCTTGCCCTTGAAACGGGACGGATCGTAATAAGGCTTGTCGCCTTCATCCATCGCAATCTGGGATTTTATTACGCGCAAAAGGAGCATCTTGTCGTAAACGGAACTGTCGCCGTAATACTTGAGCATGGCCATACCTTCGTTATCCAGCGGAATATCCCGCCGGACGCCGTCCTTTGCCGCAAACATGATTTTGTGTTCCGATAAAACAGCTTTTTCCGCACCCAGCGCCTTCATGGCTACGGCCAGAGAAAGTGAAGGATAGAATTTATCGCCGCTTCGGTAGAGCAGTCGCATACGCCGTCCCACGCCGTCCGCGTCCGCCAGAAACTTTACGTCGCCTATACCGTCGGCCGCGTTTAGCAGTACGTCTATCGGCGGACGGAAATACGGAAATTGCGGGATTATCCCTTTAAAACCGGCATCCTCGACTTTCAGGGCAAACCGGGACATTTTTGCCGCGTTTGCATGCATTTTCTTTTCGGAAGTATTCCCGCGCTTGTCGGATGAGAGCGTGGCGAGAATCACGTTTCCGGCTTTGATGCTTTCGGCGAACGCCTCGTCGTCTTCAACGCCGGCGGAAGATGTTTCGCTGAAGATCATATCGAATACCACCAGCTTCGCCCCGGCGTTTTTGAGGAAACGTATCGCTTCACCGTACGCCTGCCGCGGCCACGGCCACTGGATATCGTCCACCTCGTCCGCCTCGATGAGAGTGGCGTCCGTAATCAGCAGGTAGACGACATCGGTTTCGGCCGGTTTTTTCGTGAAATGAACCCGCAGAAAATCGGACGCGACGTACTCCAGTTTTGTGAAAAAGCCGAAATAATAAAGGATGGAAATAATGATTCCGAAAAGTAAACTTACAAGCAGTCCGTAAATGGTTTTATCGGCGCCGGCGTATTTTTGAAGAAGAGCTCTGATCCAGCCCGCCATGAGGTTACGAAATCACTCTTGCGTTCTTAACGCCATTACGCCAGACCGCGTTCGTGGATGGTCACGACACGGTTAATAAGAAAATTCTTTTTACCGGCAGGCAAGACAACGCTTACCTCATCGTCCTCTTCCCTGCCCATCAGCGCTCTGCCTATCGGGGCCTGAAGGGAAATTCTGCCCGCTTCCACGTCCACATCATCCGCGAGCACAAGTTGCCATGTTTTTTCCTCGCCGGTATCGAGATCCTCGATCGTAACGAGACTACCAAGCCCGGCTCTGGTTTTAGAAATCTTGGTGAAATCTATATTTTTAAGATCCCGTATCCGGCTTTTGAGAAGAGACAGGCGCGATTCGGTCATTTTCTTTTTATCTTTCGCCGCGTGATACTCGGCGTTTTCGCTCAGGTCGCCAAGCGCCGCGGCGGTATTAAGCTCTTTTGGTATATCAACCGTAAGCCGGCGCTGAAGTTCCTTCAGTTCTTCTTCCAGCCTGTCTATAGTCTCCCTGAACATTTTTTTATTTTATCCCGCATCGCTTCATAGTTAAACCTTTTTATGCCTGCCGGTATCAGAAAAAACGGTTTTAAGGATAGCTGTTGCAGACCGGCGCGAAAGATTTTACAATCACCTATTCAATATTTCATGACAACAGCATTCAGGAGATAAAATGGCAAGTACGACGAAAAAGAAAAAACAGAAAAAACGGTGGCGCTCCAAAAAGGCGTCGCACAGACGTTAGTGTCCGGCATAACGCAGGAAGAGGTTCATAAAATCGCACGGCTGGCGAACCTGAAGATTCCGGTAGAGGCAGTGGGGAATATGGTGGAGACGCTTTCGGACGTTTTAAGCCATATCACCGCACTACGGGAAGTCGATACTGAAAACGTCAAGCCTACAAGCCACCCTATAACAAGCGGAAATGTTTTCAGGGCGGACGAAGTAAAAGAAATTTTCGACCGGGACAAGATATTGAAAAATGCTCCTACCCCGGACGGAAACTATTTTTCAGTTCCTAGAGTTATAGAATAAAAAGGGCTCATGCCGGATTTAACCTACCAGCCGATAGCGGTTCTATCGAAAAAGCTTGCTTCCGGCGAGGTTTCATCTAAGGATATTACTCTCCATCTTCTCGACCGGATTGAGAGACTGAATCCGGCAATCAACGCCTTCATCCGCATGGAAAAGGAATCGGCTGTCAGAGACGCCGAAGAGGCCGACAAAAAAATCGCTTCCGGCAAAAGCGGACCCCTGCTCGGCGTGCCGATTGCCGTGAAAGACCTAATCGCCATCGAAAACGGCGTTACCACGTGCGGCTCCCGCATGCTGGAAAACTTCGTATCGCCTTACTCGGCCAAGGTGGTTGAAAAACTGCGAAAAGCTGGAGCAGTTATTCTTGGCAAAACGAACATGGATGAATTCGCAATGGGGTCTTCAAACGAGACTTCCCGGTTCGGCCCCTGCCTCAACCCGTGGAATACCGAAACCGTTCCGGGCGGGTCAAGCGGCGGTTCTGCCGCGGCCGTAGCCGCGGGGTTGTGTCCGGCGGCGCTTGGGTCGGATACCGGCGGCTCAATCCGCCAGCCGGCCAGTTTCTGCGGCATCGTTGGCTTAAAACCTACATATGGAAGGGTATCCCGTTTCGGGCTGGTGGCGTTCGCCTCGTCGCTCGACCAGATAGGCCCGATGGGCTTGACGGTGGAAGATACCGCGATAATCCTTCAGGCCATAGCGGGGCACGACCCGATGGATTCAACATCAGTGGATATCCCCGTTCCCGATTATTCAGAATCGCTGAATGAAGGAGCACGCGGGATGGTTGTAGGTCTGCCGAAAGAATACTACGTGAAAGGTATGGACGAGGAGGTTAGAGCAATCGTGCTAAATGCCGCCGACGCGCTGGAAAAGGCGGGAGCGAAAATCGAAGAGGTCTCGCTTCCTTATACCGAATACGCCGTTCCGGTCTATTACGTCATAGCTCCGGCCGAAGCCAGTTCTAACCTTTCGCGGTACGACGGCGTTAAATACGGCTACAGAAGCGATCACTCCGCAACGCTGGAGGAGATGTACGCTAATACGCGCACCGAGGGGTTCGGCGCGGAAGTGAAAAGGCGGATAATGCTGGGAACCTACGTTCTCTCCGCAGGCTATTACGACGACTACTACCTGAAAGCCCAGAAGGTGCGGACTCTGATAATAAACGATTTCAAAGACGCTTTTAAAAAGTGCGACGTTCTTTTAACGCCCGCCGCGCCGACGCCAGCTTTTAAACTGGGGGAGAAAACGGATAATCCGTTAAAAATGTATCTCAATGATATTTTTACGATAAACGTAAACCTTGCCGGTGTGCCGGCGATATCCGTTCCTGCCGGTTTTTCATCCGCAGGGATGCCGGTGGGCGTGCAGATGATAGCCGATAATTTTAATGAACCGGCTCTATTCAGGGCCGCGGCCGCTTTTGAAAAAACGCGCGACCCCGAAATTTCGCAAAAACACCCGTCCTTATAAACGCCGCACGGGGCGGCGATTCCAGCTCTTACTTGTTGAGATGATGATGCAATAGCTTGGAATTTTTTATCAGCGGATTATTTTCGCCAAGATCAAGAGCATGCCGGAAATGTTTTGTCGCCTCCGTATGCTTGGCCTGGCTGTGCAGTGCTACGGCAAGGTTAAAATGAGCTTCCGCCAGGTCGTGCGATGCGGCCGCGGCTTCTTTAAAATGCGTTTCCGCCGAACCGAAATCTCCGCTGTTATAGGCTTTTATGCCTGCATCATTATGCATGGCGGCGGTTTTATCGGCGCCGGCCGGGGTATTCAGAACCGTTTCTGCGGCAAAGGCGGGAACCGCCAAAGCGACAACCAGAGCCATCACAAAAGCTGATAATGCGCGCATGATATTCTCCTTCTAAATAATCATCCCGTAAGGGGTATGTTTTATCTTTGGTGATTATTATACAGCAGAAAAGGGACTAATCCTATCAAGGTTATCCCTTGAACCGATATTCGGCTTCAGGAATGGTTTATTGAACCGCGCGCAACAGGCCGATTTTTTCCAATACAAAAGCAACAACGGCCACGGCCACCGTCACAGCGGCTACCGCAACCAAAATATCCACTATCGTAAAGCGGGCAAGGTGTGCAGGTCTGGCGGGTACTGAAGAACTGTAATCGACTTGCGTGCCTGTTTCCTTATGGATTAATTCATCCAGCCCTTCTTCATCGGCAAAAGCCTCCGCAGGTTCGGCTGTTTCTTCAAGAAGGTTTTCTTCCGTTTCAACAGGCTGGTCCGCTTCAAAACCTGCGGGCTCCGGCTCAGCCAGGTCTGTTGCGGGCTCACCCGGTTCACTCTCCTCCACCGCCTCTATACCGATCTCTTCCTCCGGCGCTTCCTCGGTCTGCTCCAACCCTATGCCGCCCTCTTCCGACATATCCAAACCTATTTCAGCCGGTTCTTCCGCCAAACCGCTTTCTCCTTCAACTGCCGGTTCCGAGGCCGCCGCATCGACGATCTCCTCCGTCTCGAGAGATATTTCATCCAGAGACAGTTCTTCCGCCGCTTCGGGAACAGCCTCATCAACCGCTTCTTCAGGAGCTTTTTCCGCCTCCTGTGCGGTCTCTTCCACGCCCGGCAGTTCCTCGCCTATTTCCAGAGTGGCGGCATCCGCTTCATCCAGATTGATTTCCTCCGGCTCAATATTTATGGATTCGACATCCGGCGTTTCTTCAAAAGTTATATCGTTTATTTCAAGCTGACCGCCGGCAGGCTCTTCTCCGGGCGCTTCTTCCCTAGCCGAATCTTCAACGCTTTTCTCTATAACGGGCTCTATGTCGCTAAACTCATCCAAGTCAACCGCTTCGGCTTTTTCATCAAGAAGCCCGCTTATATCGAACTGGCCTCCGGACAGATTCTCATACAAATCCGGCTCTTCACCAGCCTCTTTTGCGGCTTCGCTCATAAGAGATTCCAGGTCGGTTAAAGCAGTTTTTTTATCGTCCTCCTGCGCCACACCGCCGGAGAATACCGGAACAGTTTCATCGGCAAGACCGGCTGTTAAGCCTTCTCCGATTTCAATGGGCTCTTCAAGAAGCGCGTCTATATCCTCATCCATTATGCTGTAATCGACCATATCCGCTCCTAGTTGCAACTCCATTAAGTCGTCGGACATATCGTAAAATTCAGTATCGTCGAAGGAGAAATCATCAAGCGGCTCACCTGTATCGAAAGATAAATCGCCGAAATCTTCGGCCATATCCGTATCGAGCTCCTCCACCGCGATACTGGCATCCTCTCCCGGTTCTGCCCGCTCCGTTTCGGTTGACTCCAAGCCGCCCGCGCTTTCGCTCTCGCGCGTCGCGGCGGTTGCCGGTTCACCCTGCGAGGAGATGCCGAGTTCCTCTGCGAGCGAACCGGTTCCGGAGGCCACCGGCCTGGCGGCGGCTTCTTCGATTGCCGGCTCCGCAGGTTTCGCCGATATATCTTCAAGCGAAATTTTCTCGTCGCCCGGCCCCTCCTTTTTTACGGAAAAGGTGTTGCCGCAGTTGACGCACTTCACGCCTACCCCCGCCGATGGAATCAGCTTATCCTCAACTTCGTATACAGTTCTGCATTCCGGGCAGGTTATCCGCATGAAATCCCCTTTCTGCGCCGTCCGTAAAGGCCTTTTTAATTTACCCTTATCTTTGAAATTTATTTTAGCACCTGATTCGTCATCCACAAATTAGCTTTGATCAAAAGTAAAAGCGGTTTAGAATCGTACATAGAGCTGTTTAGGAGCCATTTCAACAGTATCGTTCTGATTGTTCTGAAAAACCATGGAAACCGGAGTCTCATTTAGTGCGAAAAAATAAAATCTATTACCGCTTGCTCACCGGCATATTTCTTTACGGGCTCCTGCAGGTGCAGATTCTGGAATACCACAAAACTCTTGTAAGACAGGTGCGGGAAGAGCAGACCGTCCTTGAAGCCGAACTGAACTATCTGCAGATGAAAACGAAACCGCAAAAAAACAGGACGCAAGCAATAGCGAAAATCAGGGACATTCTTGCGCGGTTCAGAAAACAGCTGAAACACGACCCGGCGGAAATCGCCAGCACCATTTTTGAAACCAGCCGGAGATATAAGGTCGACCCTCTGCTTGTGCTTGGAATCATCAAAACCGAAAGTGACTTTTTCCGGTATGCCGTTTCTCCAAAAGGCGCGCGGGGTCTTATGCAGTTGTCGCCGCATACCGGCATGGCCCTTGCCCGCGAAAAACAGCTTGCCGGGTTTACAGCGGGAAAACTCTACGACGGCAGGCTGAATATAGAGCTAGGCACTCATTACCTGGCCAAGCTTATCGATACCTTCGGGGATTTGCGGCTGGCGCTCGAGGCGTATAATCGCGGGCCTACGGCCGTCCGGAGAGCGCTGAGAAAAGGCAAAAAAATACGCGGAATATACGCCGCCAAAGTCCTCGACAACTATAAAAAATTCCACGAACAGTACCTTGCAATGTAGCCCGGAAACGGTAAGTTCTGTTATTATCACAAAGTGCTTGATTACATAATAGTCGGCGCAGGCCCGGCCGGCCTGGCCTGCGCGATTGAGGCCGAAAAAAAGGGGAGCTCCTACCTTGTACTCGAAAAGGGGTGCGTGGTTAACTCCATATACAACTTCCCCTCCGATATGACTTTCTTTTCAACCCCCGACCTTTTGCAGTTGGGGGAGATGGTTTTCGTAACGGATGCTTTCCGGCCCACTAGAAATCAGGTGCTTCACTACTACCTTCGGGTAGCAAGGGATTACGGCCTGAAAATCGCCCAGTATCACCGAGTTAAATCCATAACTAGAAACGGCTCATCCTTCAAGGTTCTGGCCGAAAGCCATAAGAGCCTAACCGGTATTTTCAACGCAAAAAAAGTGATTATCGCCACAGGATATTACGACAACCCCAACCATCTCGGCATCGAAGGGGAAAATCTTGAAAAAGTATCCCACTATTATACGGAAGCCCATCCTCTCTACGATCAGGACGTTGCGGTGATAGGCGGAAAAAATTCCGCTGTTGAAGCCGCCCTCGCTTTTTATCGCGCCGGAGCAAGAGTTACCATGATACACAGGGGAAGCGGTATAAGCGATTCGGTGAAATACTGGGTCAGGCCGGAAATTGAGAAACATATCGCGGACGGAAAAATAAAAGCGATGTTTAACAGCGCCGTCACCAGGATAACCGGAGAATCGGTTTTTGTGAAAAACGGCGGGGAGGAAAAGGAAATTAAAAACGACTCGGTTTTCGCGTTAACGGGCTATCATCCCGATCTGGATTTTTTGAAAGAGTGCGGCGTTGAACTGCGCCGGGAAACGCTTGAACCTAAACATAACCCCGATTCGCTTGAAACCAATATAAACGGCCTTTATGTGGCCGGTTCGATTGCCGCCGGAATGCAATGCAATAAAATATTCATAGAAAACGGCAGAGAACACGGTAAAATTATAGTTTGCAACAGGGAATAGGGCGGGGTTGCCCCTCGTGATTTTAATTAAGACAAATATCAGGATTTTAAACCATGCCGAAATATCGCAAATATATCGTGGAGCCTTCGCTTCCGGAAAAGCTCAAACCGCTTGAAAAAATCTCATACAACCTGTGGTGGACCTGGAACCCAAACGCAATAAACCTTCTACGCCGAATCGATCCCGAGCTTTGGGATCATTCCAACCATAACCCCGTAAGGGTGCTGGGGATGGCTTCTCAGCAAAGGCTCAAGGAGCTGGAGAATGACGAAGGCTTCCTCACCCACATAGAAAGAGTCCAAACCGAGCTGGATGACTACCTTAACAGTGAAACGTGGTGCAACGAACAGTACTGCTATGTATGGGGTACCGAATACAGCATAGCCTATTTTTCGTTCGAATTCGGGCTGGATGAATGTCTGCCGATTTATTCGGGAGGGCTTGGCGTGCTTGCCGGCGATCATCTAAAATCGGCAAGCGATCTCGGCCTGCCGCTCGTCGGCGTCGGCCTGGCATATTCTCAGGGATATTTTACTCAGTATCTCAATGCCGACGGCTGGCAACAAGAGGTTTACGCCGAAAATAATTTCAGTCTGCTTCCGCTGAGGCTTCAGAAAAACGGCGACGGCTCGACTTTGAAAATAGATATCCCCTTCCCCGGTAGAAGCGTTACAGCGCAGATATGGAAAGCGGAGGTGGGAAGAGTTCCGCTTTATCTGCTGGATACCAACGTGCCGGAAAATACGCCGGAAGATCAGGCGATAACCCGCAAGCTCTATGGCGGAGACAGTGAAATGCGCATCATGCAGGAGATTCTCTTGGGAATCGGTGGAATAAAGGCGCTCAAGGCGCTTGGCATAAAACCGGCCGCCTGTCATATAAACGAGGGGCATGCCGCGTTTCTTAACATAGAAAGAATTCTAGACCTTATGCGAAGCAGAGGGTTCGGGTTCTATGAAGCCAAGGAAGCCTGCATAGCCTCAACCGTTTTTACAACCCATACGCCTGTGCCCGCAGGTCATGACAGATTCTACGAATCTCTTCTAAGAAGATATCTGGAGGCCGTAGTGGGGAATGCGGAACTGGATATAAACAAGCTGTTGGCTCTGGGCAAGGTGAACCCGGACGACCGGCACGAGTCTTTCTGCATGACGGTGTTCGCTTTAAGGCTTTCGGCGGCAAGCAACGGCGTATCGAAACTCCACGGCAAAGTTTCCCGCAACATGTGGAAGGATATATGGCCGGGCATTCCCGAAAATCTCATACCGATAGGTTCCATAACAAACGGCGTGCACATACGGGCGTGGATATCGGAAGAGCTTCGCATGCTTTTTGAAAGATATCTGGGATTGAGCTGGATCCACCGGCCGGGCGACGATTCCATCTGGGATAAGATACCGAGCATTACGGACGCCGAACTGTGGCGGACACACGAAAGGCGGAGGGAGAGGCTCGTTGGCTTCGCTCGCAGACGTCTAGCTAAACAGTTGAAGCAGAGAGGCGCGCCGGAATATGAAATAAAACGGGCCGAGGAAACGCTGGATCCCGAAGCTTTTACAATCGGGTTCGCCAGAAGGTTCGCTACCTACAAGCGGGGAGATCTCATTCTGAAGGATGTCAAAAGACTGGCGGAAATCCTCAACAATAAAAACTGCCCCGTTCAGATTATTTTCGCCGGAAAAGCCCACCCGCAGGATGCCGAGGGGAAAAACCTCATCAAAAAGATAGTGCATACCGCCAGGGAGAACGGCTTTCAGCGCAAAATAGTTTTTCTGGAAAATTACGATATAGACGTCGCCCGGTACCTCGTGCAGGGGTGCGATATCTGGCTGAACAACCCCAGAAGGCCGCTTGAGGCAAGCGGAACAAGCGGGATGAAAGCGGCCGGCAACGGCGTGCTTAACGTGTCGATTCTCGACGGCTGGTGGGACGAGGGGTACTCGCCGGAAACCGGATGGGCCATAGGCAACGGCGAAACCTACGATGATCTGGAAACCCAAGACATCATTGAAAGCAAAGCCCTCTACGAGATACTGGAACAGGAGGTCGTTCCCCTTTTCTACAATCGAGGCAAGGACGGACTGCCCCACCAGTGGATCGCAAAGATGAAATCGTCCATGCATGCCTTACTGCCGTCTTTCAACACCAACAGAATGGTGCGGGAATATACGGACAGGTTTTACGTTCCGCTCGGCGGGCGGTGGCAGAAATACGTCGACGAAGACGAAAAGATTATAAAATCGCTCGCCGCGTGGAAACTGAACATCAAGCAGAACTGGAAAAAGATAAAAATCCTAGATATTCAAACCGGAAACGGCGATCCGAGCGTTGGAGGGAAAATACCGGTAACTGCGATTGTAAAGATTGACGGCCTGAGTAAAAGCGACCTGCGGGTGGAATGTTACTACGGCGGGCTGGACCGCGACGCGAAAATCAAGGACGGCAAAACGGTGCCCCTCCTCTGCGTAAAAGAAAACAGCGGCGGCGAATATGTCTATTCCGGAGAAATTCCGTGCGATAACGCAGGCATGCACGGCTTAGCTATACGCATATTGCCGACACATGAAAATATGGTGCTCGAATATCTCCCCGGCCTGATTCTGTGGGGACACTAAGCCGGCGCATCGCGAAAAAGCCCGTTTAGCCGGTTACGGCCGAAGGATAACCTTCAAACTTTGTTGCCGGAGAATTCTTTTTTGCTCCCCCTGCAAGGGGGAGGGCTGGGGGCGTGGTGTCATCAGTATGGGGGGTAAACAATAGACACCAAAGGCTCACGTCACGGCCCCGGAGTGGAGTGTACAGGGCCATGATCAGCGAACCAGCGCCCCCAAATGGGGTTTCGGCAGCGTTACCCGCCGATACTCTACTATTATTAGAAGCAATGAACATGCCAACTTCATCATTTATAATTTATCCTTAAATTTCAGTGTATTAGCAATAGAAAGCGGGATAGAGCAGGAGTGTTCTACAATTTTTGTTGATAAAAAAGGTACATCACCTAAAAAAACTGTAGATTTCTTTGCGAGCTTAAAAAGCTCCGTGGTAGGATGTCGCCCATGGCAATCAACAAACCGCTAAAAGAACATGGGCCCCATCTCGCCAACCAGAAAATCGGCATATTCATCGACGCCGAGAATGTCGAAATGTCCGGCTTCAACTACTACGGCGGGCGCACCGATTACAAGAAGCTCGTCGGCATAATCGGCGGGAAGCGGGAAATCATCCGAAACCTCTATTACAAGCCGAGGCACAAGGATATAAGCGACGACTTCCGGCGGTTCTGGACGGAGCTGGGCGGCGAAATAAAACAGCCGGAAAAAAACGCCGACCCGTGGCTGATAATCGACGCCGTAACGCTTGCCGATAAGCTGGACGTTATCGTAATCGTCGGGGGCGATAAGGACTACCTCCCTCTAATCTGGTACGTGAAATCGCGCGGATGCAAGGTCGAGGTCTGGACATACAAGGAAACCTGCTCGCAGGCGATGGTAGACGCGGCCGATTATTTTTACGCTATTGATGAAAATTTTCTGATACGGGATTCATCCCCAAAATCTTCAAGGGGCAGAAGAAAGAAAAGCATGCCTTCGAAAAACGTCCCCCCGAAAAGCGTTCCTTCGGACAATTAATCTATAACGGCCACGGCGTCTATTTCCACCAGTGCGTTTTTGGGAAGCCGCGCCACCTCCACCGTTGCCCGCGCGGGACGGCTG
>JAJRYM010000187.1 GCA_024275775.1 Nitrospirota bacterium | reverse complement strand
TCAGCCGGTGGGCAATTTCGGGCACGTTTTCGATGAAGCCTTCGAGAACTGCTACTCGCCGCTTCTGGAAACGCTTTCCCGCTATCCCGACGTACGGTTTTCCATTCATCACACCGGGCCTCTTCTTGAATGGATAAAGGAAAACCGGCCGGAATATATAGAGAAACTCCGCGGTCTGGTAGCGGAGAAAAGAGTGGAGATACTTGGAGGCGGATTTTACGAGCCCATTTTATCCGTCCTGCCGGAAAGAGACGCCGTGGGCCAGCTTGAAATGATGAACGAATGGACCGAAAAACATCTGGGGCAGAGGCCGAGAGGGGCGTGGCTGGCCGAGCGGATATGGGACCCCGCCATCCCCCGCGTACTCGACGGCGCGGGCCTGGAATACACACTGCTGGACGATACGCATTTCCATTACGCATCCCTTTCCGATGAGGATATGCACGGCTATTACGTTACCGAAAGGCACGGGCATACCACCGCCGTTTTTCCGATAGATAAATTCCTTCGCTATTCCCTTCCGTTCAAACAGCCGGAAGAGACGCGCGATTATTTCCAAGGGATAGCCGAACGGCATGGCTCCACTTCCGTCACTTACGGAGACGACGGTGAAAAGTTCGGCCTTTGGCCGGAGACGCACGACTGGGTTTATAAGAAAAAATGGCTTGAACGTTTTCTTGAAATGCTGGAAAACAACCGCGATCTGATTGAAACCATAACCTTCTCCGAATATCTCGACCGCTTTCCTCCCCGCGGCCGAGTTTACCTTCCTATGGCTTCTTACGAGGAGATGGGGCATTGGGCGCTTCCGGTTCATGCGGCGTCCAAATTCCGGCAAATCGTTACGGAAGTTAAAGATGGCGATAAGGAGAACGGCTACAAACCTTTTCTGCGGGGCGGGCTCTGGGATAATTTCCTCGTTAAATACGAGGAGAGCAATCGGATGCACAAAAGAATGCTCTATGTATCGGGGCGGGTGAAAGACGCGCTTGCCGAAACGGCGGATGAAACACTGCGCGAAGAGATGCACCGGGAGCTGTATCGGGGGCAGTGCAACTGCCCTTACTGGCACGGGCTGTTCGGCGGGCTGTATTTAAGCAACCTCCGGCACGCGAATTATTCCAGCCTCATTAAGGCCGGCCGGGCGGCCGACCTTGCCCTGCACGGCGACGGCCGGTGGCTGGAAGTAAAGCGCGATGATTTTTTCAAATCCCACACACACAGCGAGGTGGTGGAAACCGCCGACCTGTTTGTTCTCATCGATCCGGCTTACGGCGGAACGGTGGCGGAAATAGACTACAAACCGGCGGCTTTCAACATCACCAACGTTCTAGCGCGAAGGCCGGAGGCATATCATCAGAAAATCATAGCGGCCGTGGAGAACAAAGGCGGCGCGGAAAATGAAATACTCTCGCCTCACGACAGGGTGGCGCTCAAGGAAGAAGGGCTCGACGATAAGCTGATATTCGATAACTATCTGCGCCGCTCGTTTCTAGACCATTTTTTCGATTCGGCGCCGGAAGCCGAGCTGTTCCGGCATTCTTCCGTGGAGGAAAAAGGTGATTTCATCGGCGCATCGTACTCTCCCGTCTCAGCCTCCGACGAAAACGGCATCGGCGTTATTCTGCTGGAGCGCGAAGGGCTGGTCGAGTCGAACGGCGTTACGGTTCCGATAAAACTTCAAAAACGGTTCGAGGTTGACCCCGCTAAGTCGGAAATCGTTTGCCTATATTCGATTGAAAATTTGGGAAAGGAATCGGCCGAGTTCGTTTTCGGCGTGGAATGGAACTTTACCCTGCTCGCGGCGGACGCGGACGACAGGTATATAACGATTGGCGGCGAGCGATATAAAATGAACTCGGAAGGGAATTCGGAAAACGTAACGGACTGGACGATGACGGACGAATATTTCCGGTTCGCGGTATCGCTCCATTCCGATAAACCGGTAACGCTGGCGCGCTATCCGGTGGAAACAGTTTCGCAGTCGGAGGGCGGTTTTGAATCAAACTATCAGGGCACGGCGTTTATCGCTCTCTCGGCGGTGATACTCGAGCCTTCCGCCACCGTGGCAAGGGAATTCAGGCTTGCCGTAAAACCGGTTTGAATATTGCGGAATCGCCATCTCTCGACGGCAATCCGTAAACATTGCGTGAAATCGCTTTTTTTTGGGCATAGAATACATCTGTTATGAAAATTCTTGATACGCAAAGCGCCGGGTTCGCCAAAACATTCGAGGCTCTCGTCAACCGTTCCGGGTCGGACGGCGCGGACGGAAAAATCTCCGAAACCGTTTCGCGGATTATCGGCGACGTAAGGAAAAACGGCGATAGCGCTCTCTTCCGATGGACGCGCGAACTCGATGCATTATCGCTCACTTCCAAAACCGTTCGGGTAAGCTCTGCTCGCATGAAATCGGCGGAAAAAGATGTCCCCCCGAAACTGAAAGCCGCCATGAGAACCGCTTTCAAAAACATAAAAAAATTCCACAGAGCGCAGGTCGAGAAAAGCTGGTCGATGAAAACGGGAAAATCGTCCCGCGTGGGGCAGTTGATACGCCCGCTCGCGAGGGTAGGGCTTTACGTGCCGGGCGGGACGGCTTCCTATCCTTCTTCGGTGCTGATGAACGCCGTCCCCGCGATGGTCGCCGGCGTGAAGGAAATAATCGTCTGTTCGCCCGCGCCCGGCGGAGAGCTTAATCCGGCGGTGCTTTATTCAGCTTCGCTTTGCGGCATCCGGGAGTTTTACACGGTAGGCGGTGCGCAGGCTATAGCCGCTATGGCATACGGAACCGCGACGATAAAAAAAGTGGACAAAATAACAGGTCCGGGCAACGCTTACGTGGCGGAAGCCAAACGGCAGGTTTTCGGGCAGGTCGATATAGACATGATAGCCGGGCCGAGCGAAATCTGCGTGATAGCCGACGGCTCGGCGCGTCCCGACTGGATAGCGGCAGACCTTCTCTCGCAGGCGGAGCACGACGAACGCGCCTTCACTCTGCTCGTATCGCCTTCGGGAAAACTTATCCGGGCTGTCATGGCCGAAATCGAACAGCAGATTGTGAATCTGGAAAGGAAGAAAATCGCCCGCAAATGTATGCAACGGTTTCACGCTGTTAAAACCCGCTCGATTGCGGAAGCTATCGACCTGGCCAATCAGGCCGCCGCGGAGCACGTGGAGCTTGTGTGCAAAGGGGCGTCCCGCAAGACGGGAGACATAAAAAACGGGGGCGCGCTGTTTGTTGGAAACTATTCGCCGGAAGTTCTGGGCGATTACATGGCCGGGCCGAACCATGTTCTGCCTACGGCCGGCTCGGCGCGTTTTTTCTCTCCGCTTGGGGTTTACGATTTCATAAAACGTACTTCCCTTATTCATTACTCGCGGGAAGATTTTCTGAAACTCGCCGATATGGCGGCCCTGTTCGCGGAGTCCGAAAAACTTACGGCCCACGCGAAATCTGCGCGCATAAGAAAAGAATCCCGCCGGTAGGCCGGGGGG
>JAJRYM010000186.1 GCA_024275775.1 Nitrospirota bacterium | reverse complement strand
CTTTTTGTGTAGCAGGAGTTTCCTGTCGCGCATCGGTTCATGGTTATAAACATTGCCCTGCTTGAATTCCGATATATGCAAATTCTGAAGATAAAGCTCCTCGCCTACCGGCCACGCGTAGGCATCGCCCATGCGGACGTTACCCGCGCGCAGAGATTTTACTTCCGTGCCCATAAGCGCCAGACCTGCTTCGACTTTTTCCAGTATCTGATACTCGTGGAACGCTTTTCTGTTTGTGGCGATTATCTTAATCATCCGGCTATTTTACTCGGTTTCCGGCAAAAACGGCCTGGAACAATTTCAGTGGTTTTAATTTTTACCGTATTACTATACTATTCACAAAATTATGATTATTCGATTCTATCTTCTGGTCGCGCTGATTCTTCTCTCCTGCCCGTCAAACGGAAGCGCGCAGAATTATGAAGGATCGGTATCGCTGGGATTTGCCCAGAACACTGGTAACACCAATACCTCCAGTTTGAACGGCAAACTTCAACTGGCCCGTGAAATGGAAAAATACCGCATTTTCCTGAACGCCGCAAACAATACCAGTTCGACAGACGGCACAACAACCCAGGAAGAAACCGATGTCAATCTACGAGGCGAGCTGAGAATGCGCAGGTTTTTCCCGTTCTGGGATGTTCGGTACTACCGCGACCCTTTTAGAAAATTCGCAAGCCGGATAACCACAGGACCCGGACTAGGATACTACTTCATAAAAACGGAAACTGTTTACCTGACCGGCAGTTATTACGTTCATTACAATACAGAAACTCTTACCGAACGGTCCGACAGAAAAACAGAATATTTCATGCAAGATGTGGAGATAAGAAATCGATTTTATTTTACCGACACTCTCAAGTTAAAACAGAAAGCGATTTATCAAATCTCAACCCGAACAGGCGGAGACTATTACGTGGACTACACGGCCACCCTTGAAAACAGCATAACGAAAACGCTCTTCATCGAAATAGCATATTCCACAAAATACCAGAACGAGCCTGTAAGCGCTGATGTCAGAAGAGTGGATACAACCTTCACCACCGGCATAAAATTCAAATTCTAGGCATCAGCGCCCGGCCGTTTTCGCCGCGCGCGCCTCAAGCCGTTACTCTATGTCCAGACAATCGGGGCAGATGCCGTGCCATACGCGAAGCGTGGTATTAATTCTCCAGCCTTTTAGCGGTTCCGGTATGTCCGGCATTTCCAAAGGCGGAAGATCGAGAATTTTCCCGCACTGCCTGCAGGCGGCGTGATGATGTTCCCGAAGATTACTGTCGAAAACGGTTTTGCCGTCAATTTGGCAGGTTTTCAGAAGGCCGTTTTTTTCGAACTCGGCTAGTATGAGGTAAACGGCATCAAGGGTGATGGAATGAAAACGTTCCTTGATAATTGCATGAAGCTCCAGCGGGGTTGTATGAACAGGCTTTTCAAGTAAAAGCTCCGCCACGGCTATCCGTTCCGGCGTAGCGCCGATACAATGTTCTTTCAATAGCGCCTGAATATCATGTTGCGACTCTGTTTTCTGCATAATTTATTTTATAACCCAAAACAGCCGCGCGGGAGATTATTTTTATCCATCGGCACGGCATCTGATAAAATTCAGCCGTGGAAAAAATGGCATTCATACTCAATACGCAGGAAAAATTTGAATAGCTGGATATATTGATTTTATTATAATAAAATCATATAGGTGAGATTTTAATCCATAAAATGGAAATCGGAGGATAATTTGAAGTTCCTGTTGCCGAGTATTGGAAAGAAGAGAGTAAGTAAAATGAGATTTACCATAATTTTTGCGGCAACTTTTTTGTGCGCGGTTTTAGCCGCTCCATCCGGGGCCTCGGCTTTCAGCAACAAAGAAGCAAGAAAAATGCTGAACGAAATGGCCCGCTCCTACTATGAAAGCGACCCGGAAACTTACTGGAAAATATGCTCGCGCTTCAAGTATCCTCAGTTTAAAGACCTTGACGATGTGCGCGCCTGGATGAGAGACAGGCTTGTTCCTGCCGCGACTCCCGTTAAGATTAAGGCCACCGTTGTGTACGGCACGGCGACAATCATCAGTGAGAAAATGGGCGAGATGGTTTTCAGGTTTGACGGCTCGGAAGGCACCCCGCGGGTTATAGTCGCAACAGCTAAAGTTGACCGCATACTGGAATTCGATGAATCGGTTCCGTATGAACACAGAAAAGTTTTCCAGGACGCATATCTAAAAATATACGTAACCCTGATAAGAGAACAGCTTATAAGTTATAAAAGCGACGAAATCAATATGTCGTACTCGTTCATGAACCACTAGCAACTTTCTACCGGTTCCAGCCGATTTGCATTTCAAACTTCGCGCTCTTGGCGTAATCCCGGCCGAATAAAAGCCGCTACTTTCCCCACCACTCCCTTATGGTTTTCAGGTAGGACAATACGACAACGGCGATAATTCCAGCGAAAATATATTTGATGACGTGAATATGCGCGTCCAGAAAATCGAACGAAACCGTCCAGAGAACTATCGCCGTGAGGGTGCCCAGAAGAATGGCGCTAAGATTACGCCATAGCGGCATCTTTAACAGGTAGCCGATTATAGAGCCTATAACGGGGCCGGTTACCGGCAAAGGCGCCATCACGAACACAAAAAGGCCAAACCAGCCGTAATTTTCTATTTTATGTTTTTGCCTGCGGGCGTTTCTCTCCAGCCGTATAAAAAAAAGCCTGAGCGGGCGGAATGTAATGTAATGGCGCACGGAAAGAACAAACGCCGAATAGGTAAAGCAGACTATAAGAACTTCAAGGTAGAAATTATAAACAATCGTCCAGATCTCGTTGAAATTCCCGATTATGCAAAGGCTGATGCCGGCGGCCCGCCCTCCGAACGTATGGGCTACGAAGACGAGAAGCAGGGTTTTGGCTGTCTGCAGGTCGGTGGTGCCAACATACCCAATAACTCCGGCCAGCAGAATGGACATTATGACGCCCGCCAGGAAAATCATGCCTGCAGGCGTTCTGTGCAGTCTGCTTTTCTGTTTTCCGTCAACCATCCAAAACTTTCCCGCCAATCAATTAAAATATTTTTCAGACAAGTATAACGGCTCTTAAAGATAAATTTCTCAGGGAAAAGAATTAAAAGAGTCGAGATATATTAATCTTTTCCCACAAAACTGCTGATAGAATTCCTCCATGGCGGCATTATCTAATATTTCAAAAAAGGAGCTGTATCAGGCGCTGGGCGCCGGCTTGTTGGCCTGCATCCTGTTCTATCTTCCGGTTTTCAGCTCCGGTTTCGGCAATCTCGGCATGT
>JAJRYM010000185.1 GCA_024275775.1 Nitrospirota bacterium | reverse complement strand
CGGTAACGCAGGGCAAGGTTGGCATTTACGTTTGCGGCGTTACGGTTTACGACAGATGCCACATGGGGCACGCGCGGGCGGCGGTGGCTTTTGATTTCATATTCCGCGCGCTGGAGTACCTCGGTTTCGAGGTTACCTACGTGCGGAATTTTACGGATATTGACGACAAGATAATCAACCGCGCCGCTGAAAAAGGAATCCCGTGCGATGAGCTGGTGGAGGAAAACATAGCCGCTTTCTACGAGGATATGGACGCCCTGCATGTTCGCCGCCCCACGCATGAACCGCGCGCGACCGGCCATATGGCGGAGATGATAAAGCTTATCGGAGAACTGGTGGAGAAAGGGCACGCCTATCAGTCCGGCGGCGATGTCTTCTACGCTGTCCGTTCTTTTCCCGAATACGGAACTCTTTCAGGCAAGAACATCGAGGAACTTATGGAGGGAGCGCGCGTCGAGGTGAGCGATAAAAAGCGCGACCCGCTGGATTTCGCCCTTTGGAAAGCCGCCAAACCGGGCGAGCAGAAATGGCCGTCGCCGTGGGGGGAAGGAAGGCCCGGCTGGCATATCGAATGTTCGGCCATGTCCCGCGAACTGCTCGGCATAAATTTCGACATTCATGGCGGGGGGATGGACCTCATTTTCCCGCATCACGAAAACGAAATAGCGCAGTCGCAGGGGGCGTGCGGAAGCCGTCCCGCCAATTACTGGCTCCATAACGGTTTCGTGAACATAAACCGGGAAAAGATGAGTAAATCGCTGGGTAATTTTTTCACTATTCGCGACGTGCTGAAAAAATTCGACGCCGAGGCGGTAAGGCTCTACCTCACCAATACCCATTATCGGTCGCCAATCGATTTCGCCGACCCCTATCTGCTGGAGGCCGAGCGGAGTCTCGACAGGTTTTACGCCACGGCGCTCAGGGCTGAAGAGCTTCTGGGAGGAGAGAGCGGTAAAATGCCGGAAAAAATTTCGGCAAGCCTCAGGGAGGCGCTCGAAGATGATTTCAACTCGGCGCTTGTGGTGGCGCTTTTGAACGAAGTCGCCACAGCTATAAACAGTCTCTGCGACGGTGCTAGCGGGAAAGAAAGTGAGCATACAAAAGCTTTGGCTGATTATTACGCCGCTCTTCGGGAAATCGGCGGCCTGCTCGGCATTTTTCAAAGAAAGCCGTCTGATTACATGGAGCAGACGAAGGAAAAAAGAATCGCCCAAACAGGAATAACCGTAGCGGAAATCGAGCAGGCCATACGGGACAGGGAACAGGCGCGAGTTGAGAAGGATTATGCGAAAGCCGATTCGATTCGCCTGAGACTGGCCGAAAAGGGGGTCGAGCTGAAAGATTCCGCCGCCGGCACCGGCTGGGCGGTTAAAGCCGGCTGATATTTTTTAATGTCTTCACAAATCGTTTACGGCAAACATCCCCTGCTTGAGGTTTTAAAAGCGGGCAGGCGCAAGGTCTTTTCCATTTCATACGCGGCCGGAAGCGAAAAAGGGCTGATGGAGATATTGAGAAAGGCGGAAGCGCGGAAGATACCGTTAAGGAAATCCAGCCGCCGGGAACTTACCGATAGAACCGGCGGGGCGAACCATCAGGGAGTCGTTGCCGATGTGGGAGCGCCGGCAACTTTCGACCTGAACAGTTTCATTCAAAGG
>JAJRYM010000184.1 GCA_024275775.1 Nitrospirota bacterium | reverse complement strand
GCTTTCAGGATTTCATCAATCCGATGTAAAATCATTTTCTGTTGCCGGAGTGGTGGAATTGGTAGACGCACGGGACTCAAAATCCCGCGGGGGCAACCTCATGTCGGTTTGAAAACGAGCTTCCTTACCTAGAATAATCAAAGCGAAGTTTCTGCGAGCCCCGCAGGATGCGGGGTGAAGCTAATCCGACCTCCGGCCGCTGTTTCGACTGTTTTGGTTATTCCGCGCAGTTCGGCGTTTCGTATTCAGTGAATCCGATGTAAAATTATCTGCTGTTGCCGGAGTGGTGGAATTGGTAGACGCACGGGACTCAAAATCCCGCGGGGGCAACCTCATGTCGGTTCGATTCCGACCTCCGGCACCACCACCTTGCAGGTGGTGGCAAACGATAAAGCCAAAAAATCAGCGATTGGCGGAGCCTGCCGCCGGTATGCTCGACGGCGATATTAAAATCGGCTTCAGCCTTTCAGTAGCGCTTCTTTTTATGCGCCGTTACTTTGCGATTTCGACTTCGCGAAAGTTACATGCCTCCGTGTGGGTTGCATGGATTCATCTTCTTCATATTGCACGGGTTCATGCCTTTCATACCACCGTGCTTCATTTTATGCATTTCCTGCATTTCCGAACGGAATTTTTTCATTTTGGCGATATGCGCCTTCATTCTTTTTTCCAGCGTTTCGGCTTTCGCTTTGGCCGCAGGGCTTTTCGCTTCCTCTTTCAGCAGAATGATGGTCTGTAAAACGATGTCGTGCATTTCCTGCATCATCTTCCCGTGCTTTCCGCCGTGTTTTCCACCGTGCTTTTCCTTATCCGTGTACATCATTCCTCTAGCGCCGGGATGATGCATCCCTTCCATCCCTTGACCGCACGGATTATCCATTGCAGACGCCAGGCCGGGCAGAGCAAGACTAAACATAAACAGGAACGATAAACCGACAATCAGATTTTTATTCATAATGATTTCCCTTTATAAAAGATGGAATTAATTTGACGTTTAACCAACAACCCACTCCAAACAGATACTGTTTAGCGCTTCAATACCTGAAGCCGACGATGCACAGCCCGCCTGTTATCTGGTCATATTTTAACATATCCAAAGCTTACTTCGGAGTCGGCCAAGAAAAAATAGACAGGCTCTGCTAGTCTCTTCTTTCGGTGACCTTTCTTCTGGATGCGTTCCTGTTTTGAGCCGACCTTTTTTCGGTTGCGGTATCAGCCGATTTGGTTCTGCGATCCTCTTTCCGCCTGTCGTTCTCGTTTCTTCTTTGCGAAGCTCTTTTTTCCATTTTAAAATCTCCATTGCTTTTACCGGTTCACGCCTAACTACTTACATTATCGGCTATTAAGGAGACATTTCCCAGTGCAAACCTGTGGCGGCTTTGGATAATGCCAGCCATTGCCTGCATGTTGCCTCCACCGCAGTGATGCCTCACCTGGAAGGTGTGGCATGCCCGGACGGATTTCACTTCGCCCCGCCTTCTGCGCGGCTCGTGCAAACTCCCCTGATTATTGAAAGGTAAGGTAGGTCGTTTTGAACCCCGACCTCATTGTAATCAGAGGGTCGGGAATCGAGACATCTTGCAGAACTTGCCAATAAAAACCGATTACCTTCGGCAATAGGTTTTTAATGGCGCGCCCGGAGAGATTCGCCCACTCTCGCATCCGCTTTGCGTCTGCTCCCTCGGGCCCGACCCGCCGACTAAACTCTCCCGCCAAGGCGGGATTCGTTTGCGCTCCCTTTTCAGTCGCGCCGTCGGCTTGCATTCGAATCTTCCTCAAGTGAAGGAGGCCATCAAAAAGCCGTATCCTTCGAATACAGCTTTTTAATGGCGCGCCCGGAGAGATTCGAACTCCCGACCCTCTGATCCGAAGTCAGATGCTCTATCCAGCTGAGCTACGGGCGCGCATATTTGCCGGCGCTTTTATCGGGCCGCGGTCGTATCCGGCGGGGCTTCGGCCGTTTCCGGCTCTGCGGCTTTATCTTTCGCGGGCTCTTTCGGCGGGGCTGTTTTTTCGCCGCCGCTTTCCATCCTTACCTTGCCTTCAAGTATTCCGCCATCCTGCAGTACCATCACCGGCGTTACCAGATTGCCGTAAACTTTGCCGGTAGGCATTATCTCGACTTTTTCGCCCGCCCGCACGTTGCCGGACAGTCTGCCCATCACGATAAGCCGCCCGACTTCGATTTCGGCGTTGACTCTGCCGGTCTCGCCGATGATGAGGCAGTCCTCAGTTTTAATCTCGCCCTGGAACGCGCCGTCGATGCGAACTGTTCCCTCGAAATTGAGCAGTCCTTCGAACTCGGCGTTAGGCCCCAGAAACGCTTTGATATCGTCTTCGCGGCCGAATATATTTTTTCCCATTACGTTATTTCCAAAAGAGTATAAACCAAAAGAGCCATTATATCCCCGAAGACGCGAGGGATACAAAATCGTCGAGCTGTTTTTTTGTAGGTTTCTTGCCGGATTTTACGTAAATATCGTTCTTGAAGATGCGGTCGTAACCGTCTAGGTGTTTGTGGAGCCTTATGAACCGCCGCGACCCGGCGCAGATTATCTCTTCGGCGACTTCCACGGGGGAGTGCTCTGCGCCGGCCGTGCAATGAACGCACATATAATCCGGGGTGATTTTCATTTTAAGAAGCGTTCCTTTGAAATAGGGCAGAATATCCGGCACGATTATGGCCAACTGGCTTTTCATTGGGGCGGTAAGCGGTTCATCTAGAGAAAAAATCAACGCAATGTGATATTCCAGTTCGGAAATAACCATGCCGGTATTATAACCAAGTCCGCTTGCGCCGGGGGAACGATTTTCACG
>JAJRYM010000183.1 GCA_024275775.1 Nitrospirota bacterium | reverse complement strand
GGTTGCCGGTGTCGTCCACTCGCACTCCCACAACATGACCGTTTTCATAAAGAATCTCGCTGGCCGGAAAGCCGTTGTAGAGATCCACGACTATTGAGGGATTTTCCTTTACCTTTTCAAGCAGGTTGGCCGCCATCCAGGAGCAGACGCCGCTCTGTGAAAGTATAAGATAACCTGTCTTGTTCATTTCCGGAGGCGAAACGAGGGCAGGGACGTTCCATGCTTTTTCGCGCCCAAGCACCGTCAGGTAGCTTTCAGTACAGACGCCTTCTATCGGGAATCCGTTTGTCTGATACTCCGGGAAAAGTTTTTTCACCGCGCGGGGGTTGCTTACGGCCCCGCTCATAATGTGCCCGCCGAAAGTCTTGCTTTTTTCAAGCACGGCGATTCTTATTTTACGGTTTTCCTTTAAGGCGAGATCCACCAGCCTATGGGCCGTGGAAAGGCCGGATATCCCGCCGCCGACTATCAGAACGTCATAATGTATTGTCATAACGCTCACACTCCGCTTGCTGTTTTCTGCTGTTTGAATTTTTCAAGGAACGCCTGTTTCAGAACAGGAACGACTTCGCCGACATCTCCCACTATGCCGTAATCGGCAAAACGGAAAATAGGCGCGTCGGGGTCCTTATTGACGGCGATTATCGTTTTAGCGTTAGACATTCCCACACGGTGCTGTATCGCCCCTGAAATGCCGACGGCTATATAAAGATTGGGGCGGACTGTTTTACCCGTCTGCCCGACTTGGTGCGGATACGATATCCATCCCGCGTCAACCGCGCGCCTGCTCGCCCCTACAACAGAATCCTTGAAAATGGACGCCAGGTCCTCGAGAAGCTCAAACCCTTCCGGGCCGCCCATGCCAAAACCGCCCGAAATGATTACTTTAGCTTCCGTAAGATTTATGGAGGTGGAGAGGTCTCTTATGGTTTCGATTACCTTTACCCGAAAATCCTCAGGTTTAAAGGCGGTTTTTACGGATGTTATCTTGCCTTTCCGGGTCGGGTCTACCGGAAGCTTTTCCATTACGCCTACACGGGCAGTGGCCATCTGGGGATTTTTCCAGGGGCCGAGTATCCGCGCCTTGAGCGATTCCCCGAAACTCGGCCGTATGGCATAAAGAACGTCTTTGTATTCTCCCGTTTTCGTGGGATCGGCCTTGCCTTTATGGTGATAATCGCCGATGTCCAGTTCGGTGCAGTCCGCCGTTAGCCCCGTTTTAAGATAGGCGGCTATTCTGGGGGCGATATCGCGGCCTATGGTGGTTGCTCCCATGAGAATAATGGGCGGAGCTTCATCCAGATGTTCAAGGATAGTCAGAGCCGCTCGACGATAGGGAAGGGTGGCATATTCCTCCAGCTCAGGCTCGTCAACTACGAACACCTCGTCCGCGCCGCCATGAATAAGCTTTTCGGCCATATTCGTTATATTGTTTCCTATCAGGAAGGCGTTAACGCCCACTTCGAGTTTTTCAGCCAGCGTTCTGGCGGCCCCAAGCAGTTCAAACGAGATATTCTGAAGATCGCCCTGCAACTGCTCGGCGATTACCGTTACATTCTTAGCGCTGGACATTTATGATTTCTCCAATTTCCCGTTCATCCTGTTCGAGATGTTCCATGAGCTCTTCCACTTCGCGCTGGAGAGATTCTCCCTGAAACATCACGCAACTTCCGCCTATTTCACCGATTTTCCATGTTTTTCCGACTACAGTAGGGCTTCCAACAAGGCCTATCCGTTTCGGGTCGGCGTTTATATCATCCAGGTTTACGGTTTTAATCCGTTTCTGACGTTCGTCAGGATGTCTTAGAAATTCTTTTACTTCAGCCACGTCGGCGAACTTTTTATGTCCAAGCGGTGTGGCGCTGTTGGCCACGGTGATGAGCGCCGGCATCCCGGCTTCCATAATCTGGCATCCACCCTCTACAACTCTTCTGGCCTTAATTTTTTTATTCACCACTTCAAGCTCTTCACAGTATGTTATCTGCGGAATGCCTAACCGTTCGGCTATCTGCGGGCCTACCTGCGCCGTATCGCCGTCGGTTGTCTGAAGGCCGGTAAAAATAATATCGAATTCCCCCAAATGGCGGGCGACCATATGAAGAGCGTAGGAGGTGGCAAGTGTATCGCTTGCCGCCAGACGTTTGTCGGTAAGAAGAACGCCGTAATCCGCGCCGTAATCGAAAGCGTCTATAAGCACTTCCACGGCAGGCGGAGGCCCCATGGTTACGCAGGTTATTTTGGCGTTATTGTTCCTTTTAAGTTCGATAGCCTTTTGGAGGGCGTACCTGTCGAAAGGATTCAGCATCCGCTTAGCACGGGCCCTGTCAATGGTGCCGTCCGGATTTACTCCGGCTTTCGAGCTGGTGTCCGGAACCTGTTTTATGAAAACCAGTACTTTCAGCAGTTTTCCCTCTCCATGATGCGACTTATAAATGAAAAGGCGGGCAGGAAATTTCTGCCCACCTATAATTCCAGTATCTGAAACTAGAGCGGGTTAGCGTACAGCAGAATAAGCACGATTACAAGAGTGTAGATAACCAGCGATTCGATAAGCGCCAGACCGATAAGCATCGTCGGGAAAATTTTCCCGTAGAAGCCGGGGTTGCGCGCCATGGCTCCCAGAGCGCCAGAAATGGCGTTACCCATGCCGATGCCGCCACCGTACGCGGCAAGACCGAGGCCCACCACACAGCCGAGGGCCATGTAAGTCATAGAGCCGCTTCCGCCACCGCCTTCAGCCGCAAAAGCAAAAGGCGCCGATGTAGTCAGCATCAAGGTTGCCAGATAAAAAATTCTGTTCTTTTTCATATCATCCTTCTCCCTTAGATATGTGTAGTTAATTGTTTACTGTTAATGTTCTTCACTCAAGGCGCCTTGTAAGTACACCATTGTTAACAAAATGAAAACCAGCGTCTGAAGCACGCCGGTGAAAACCGCGAACGCCATCATGGGAATAGGGAGGAAAAGCGGAACGATAAAAAGGAGCACTAGTATTACAAGGTCCTCGCCCCGCACGTTTCCGAAAAGCCGCACCGCCAGCGTTACCGGCCTCGCCAGATGGCTGATTATTTCAATCGGAAGCATCAAAGGAATAAGCCACCAGACCGAGCCCATGAACTGTTTAAAGTAGGCCAAGCCGTGCTTTTGCAGGCCGACCACATGGTACACAACAACAACCGTTACGGCCATGGCTACGTTCGTATTCAGGTTGGCGGTGGGGGCGGTACAGCCGGGGATAAGCCCCAGCAGGTTGCCGCAGAGAATGAAAATAGTCAGCGTGCCGAGAAGAGGCAAAAACCTTGTTCCGCCCGGTCCTATATTCTGCTCCATCACATCGGCCAGCCCGCCGATAATCACCTCGAAAAGATTTTGCAGGCCTTTCGGGATGATGTTAAGCCCGCTTTTGACCAGAAATGTTACCGCCGCAAGCAGAATCATGATTAACCATGTATAGGTGACGTGCGGATACTCCCCAAGGCC
>JAJRYM010000182.1 GCA_024275775.1 Nitrospirota bacterium | reverse complement strand
TTTTCGTTCCACGTTACTTTTGTGGTTCCGCAAACTTCCATGGCCACGCGGGAGAGCATTTTCTCGGTTAAATCCATCAGGTCGAGGTAGTCGGCGTAAGCCATGTAGAACTCGAGCATCGTGAATTCCGGGTTGTGAAATGTCGAGATGCCTTCGTTGCGGAATGAGCGGTTGATTTCAAAAACCCTGTCGAACCCTCCCACAATCAGCCTTTTTAAATAGAGTTCCGGCGCTATGCGAAGGTAAATATCCATGTCGAGAGCGTTATGATGCGTCTTAAACGGCCTCGCGGTGGCGCCGCCGGGCACCGGTTGCATCATCGGCGTTTCAACTTCCAGGAAATCCATTTCATCGAGAACGGCTCTTATGGAATTTATGACTTGCGCCCGCTTCCTGAAAGTTTGCCGGGCATCTTCATTTACGATGAGATCCACGTATCTTTGCCGGTATCTCGTTTCAACATCCTTCAGGCCGTGCCACTTTTCCGGAAGGGGACGGAGCGATTTCGTTAGAAGCATCACCCGCGCGGCTCTTACGGTAAGCTCGCCCGTTCTTGTAAAGAAGAGGGTCCCTTCAACTGCGACTATATCGCCGATATCGATTTTCTTCGCTTCCTCGAAATTTTCCGCCACATCTTTTCTTATGTAAATCTGGATTTGGCCGGTTCCGTCCTTCACATTGGTGAAAATGGTTTTGCCGTGGCTTCTTACAGTCATGACCCGGCCAGCGATTGTAACCGCCGGTTTTTTTGATTCAAGCAGTTCGGGTGTCGAACCTTCGTACTCTTTTCTTACGCCGCCGATTCGGTGTGTGGGGCGGTACCGGTTTACGTAGGGCTCCCCGCCCTGCGCCCGCAGTTCTTCAACCTTTGCGCGGCGCAATTTTATCTGTTCGTTTTCGTCAGTCATCAAACCGTTCCTTTAAAACAGGGAAAATAGCACAATATAGTCTTTTTGGAACGTTTACACTAAAAAGAAACATCTTTAAAAACAAGCTTTCGCATAAAATTTTTAGTGATAGAATCGATTTAGATTACGAACAGCCATACAGGAAGGCAGTATGAAACTTTATACCCGGTTTGATTTCGATGGAGTCTGTTGCGCCGTACTTCTCAAGTATCTGAAGGTAGTCGATAGTATTTCGTTCATACATCCCCAGGAACTGCAAGAAGGGAATGTAACGCTTACGGAAGACGATGTGCTGGCCAATGTTCCGTACGCGGAAGGTTGCGGGCTATGGTTCGATCATCATGCAAGCGAAGATGAACGGCTTGGCCTAAAAGGAAAATTCAAGGGTGCGAGCCGGGAGGCGGACAGCGCGGCCAGGGTGGTTTACGATTACTACGATGGGCCGAGCAGACTGTCGATATTTGACGATATGATGAAAAACGTCGATATCGCCGATGCCGCCAAGTTTACGAGAGACGACATCCTGAACCCTAAGGGGTGGATACTTTTAAGTTTTATATGCGACCCCAGAACGGGACTTTCGGCCCATCAGGGATACCGGATACCCCATTTTCAGTTCATGAACGAACTGATTGAGCGTATGCTTGAGCCGGACATAGAAAAAATTCTGGCTTGGCCGGACTGCAAAGAAAGGGCTGAAATATATTTTAAGTATAATGACGCCTTTAAGGAATTTCTTGTTAAAAATTCATACCGGGACGGCCCGGCGGTAATCACCGATACCCGCGATAAAAGCGATATTCCTCCGGGAAACCGGTTTCTCATTTACTCGCTTTTCCCGGAAACCAACATTTCGATACGGATAATGGACGGGAAAGGCAAAGAGAATACTGTTTTTTCCGTCGGCCATTCGATAGTGAACAGAACGTCAAAGGTTAACGTCGGGTCGCTTATGCTGAAACGCGGCGGCGGCGGACATCCTATGGTCGGCACATGCCAGGTTTCCAACGCCTCTGCCGATGCCGATCTTGCTGAACTGCTGGAAGAAATAAAACAGCAGGGCTGATTCTTTTCCCGGTACAAGCTATACGCTCATCAAGGAAAAGCAGGCTTGATTTCTCGCTTGATAAGTAATAAAATTAAAACCATGAGATGTCTGCCCGAAGCCCTGATTGCGGTGTTTCTCATGTTTGCGCCGTCCCATACGGTTGTGGGCGCCGGTGTGATAGACGGCGATACGTTTGAAACGGCCGACGGCCTGGTTGTAAGAATCCTGAATATTAATACCTGGAACTTGGAACCGAGGAGGGGAAGAGGGGTTACTACTACGCCAGAAGGCTCCTGAAACGGAAAAAAGTCGCGCTTGTGAGAGAGGGCAGGGAGAAAGGCAAATACGGCCGCTACCTGTTTCACGTTATCCTGCCGGATGGGTCCAACTTTGCGGAGCGGATGATCCGGCGCGGGTATAGCAGGTATTTCACAAAGTACGGAAAGTCCGCCAGGTACGGCCGGCTTTATGAGCAGGCGGAATTTCTTGCAAGAAGGGAAGGGTGCGGTATCTGGAAAAACCGTGTAAAGGTACAAAGGCAACCTCTTAAAGCGGAACATTAGAATGCTCGGCGCGCGTGCGCGTATAATGTGTTGATGCGTTCATACGTTGCCCTGAGGAAATGCCCGGATTACGCGCCGGAAAACATACGCGCATCCATTGAATCCCTCGTCGCTTCTCTGGGCGGAATCGAGCGGTACGTAAAGCCGGGCGATAAGGTTCTTCTCAAGCCGAACATGTTGGTGGCGGCCCTTCCCGATAAAGCCGTTACCACCCATCCCGAAGTGGTTAAATCGGTGGCCGAGCTTGTGATGGACGCAGGCGGCAAACCTTTAATAGCCGACAGCCCTGCGGTAAAAGGTTTTCGGAGAGTGGCGAGAGTTACCGGCATGGAGGCGGTTGCCGAGGAGCTTGGCATATCCTGTTTTCCTCTTGGCGACTCGGTGGTTCGCAGAGAAAACGGGAAAAACTTTTTTAATCTTATTGAAATTTCCAGGACTGC
>JAJRYM010000181.1 GCA_024275775.1 Nitrospirota bacterium | reverse complement strand
GCCCAGGTCGAACCCTGCGGGGCATACGAGGTTGCCGAGGTTTTCTATTATTAAGAGGTCAAGCCCGGCGGGCGCGCGCTCGAACGCCTTTTCCACCATGGACGCTTCTAAGTGGCACCTTCCGCCGGTATTTATCTGCACCACCCATGCGGCTCCCGCCTCTTCGACCTTCCTGGCATCGTAGTCGGTGGTTATATCCCCCTCTATTATCCCAACAGAAATTTCCGGTGAAAGTCGTTTGATTGTCGCAACAAGAAGCGTCGTCTTTCCCGCGCCGGGGGAGCTCATTATGTTTACAACCGGCAGGTTCAGGGATCTGAATTTATCCCGTAGCCTTGCCGCTACGGTATCGTTTTTCTCTAAAATACTTTTTCCTATTTTTACCGTTCGGCTCATTCCACTTCCATATCTTTAAGGTAGAGCTCCTTGCCGCCGGAGGGGATAACGACCTCTCCGCAATCAGGACATGAAAATACATACTGCCCCACAGGAGATATTTTGCCGCACTCGTAGCAGTGCGCCTTTGCGAAAACCTCCTCGACCTCAAGCTCTGCTTGGTTGGCGATCGTTCCTTTTTTTACCTCGTCGAAACATAATTTCAACGAGTCGGCGACTATACCGGAAAGGTTCCCTATGACTACCGAAACCTTTATTACATTTCTGGCCTCGCTTACCTTTGCATTTTCGGCTATCAGATTCATCAACGATTCGGCGACGGATAGTTCGTGCATGATAATTAACAGATTCTTGGCAGTTGATCGCCGACAAGCGATTCGACTATACGGTTTCCCACGAAGGCGGTTTTCATTTCAACCCTGCCCGGTTTCGCCCCCCCGACTTTGCCTATTATGGCTGAATCCTTTCCTGCGGCCTCTTTTTTCATCGCGCTTAGAACCTTCCCAGAGCTTTCTTCCGGCACAAAAGCCACAAGCTTTCCTTCGTTTGCAACGTTCAGTACATCCAGCCCCAGTATTTCGCATATTGATAGCACGCCCCGCTTTACCGGTATGGCTTTTTCGTCTATCAGTATTCCTTTGGCGGATGCTTTGGCGATTTCGTTTAGCGACGCGGCAAGCCCTCCCCGCGTCGGATCACGCATCATGCGTATATCCGGCTCGGCTTCAAGCATGGCTTTCACGAGCCCGTTGAGCGGCTGGGAATCGGATACGGTTTCTGTTTTAAACTCAAGCCCCTTCCTCGATGTGAGAATGGCTATACCATGATCGCCGATTGTCCCGGAAAGAATTATAGAATCACCTTCCCGTATGCGTTTTGGATTGATGTTTACCGCTTCAGGCACAAAACCTATACCGGAACTATTTATGAAAATCTTGTCCGCACCCCCCTTTGGCACCACCTTGGTGTCGCCTGTAACGATGGATACGCCGCAAGCTTTCGCCGCTTCTCCCATCGAGGCGGCAATTTTTTTAAGAGCGGCGATAGGCAGGCCCTCCTCGAGGACAAACCCGACAGATATGTATCGGGGAACGCCGCCCGATACCGCGATATCGTTAACCGTGCCATGTACCGCAAGCGAGCCTATATCACCACCGGGGAAAAATATCGGGTCGATTACAAAACTGTCGGTGGAAAAAGCCAGCTTTCCGGTTTTTGGCGCATCCAGTATGGCGCCGTCGGAAAGAGAATCAAGGATATCATTGGAAAAAAGTGGAAGAAAAACATCTTCTATCAGTTCTTCCGAAGCTTTTCCCCCACCCCCGTGCGCCAGCGTTATAAAGTCGGTTTTACGCAACAGTTTTTCCCTTTCTTCCGAAACGATAGTAGATGGAGCATGTTCCCTCGTCGGATACCATGCAAGCCCCGATCGGATCTTCCGGTGTGCAGGCGCTGTTAAACAGTTTGCAGTCGGTCGGCTTATTTAAACCCCTTAAAATTTTGTCGCATATGCATCCCTTTGTTTCCTTTTCGTCAGTTTCTATTTCAATGTCGAATTCCGCGCAGGCGTTAAACCTTTTATAATCGCCGTCAGCTTTAAGGCCGTTGTCGGGAATAACGCCTATACCACGCCATACCGCGTCTGTTGGTGAAAAGACCTCGTTCATTATCTGTTGAGCGCGCAGGTTGCCGGACGGCGCCACAACACGACTGTAGCTGATTTCGGTTTTGGCGATTCCTGTTTCAACCTGCCGTACAACCAAAAGTATGGAAGATAGTATATCGAGCGGTTCAAAGCCAGACACGACACACGGTTTCCCGGCGTCCGTAAGCGGTTTGTACATGGCGGTCCCGGTTATGGCTGTAACGTGGCCGGGGCAGATGAAACCGTCGAGCCTGACTTCTTCGGCAAGGAGCGCGGATAGTATGCCGGGTGTGGTTTTATGAGCGCTTAAGACAAAATAGTTTTTCAAATTCATCGATTCCGCGAGTTTTACCGACGAGGCGGTAACCGGCGCGGTGGTTTCAAAACCAACCGCAAAGAAAACTATTTTTTTATCCGGGTTGTCACCTGCTATTTTTACCGCGTCGTCCGGCGAGTAGACTATCCGTATATCGGAACCTTTTGCTTTTGACTGCCTTAATGACATAGAAGCGCCGGGCACCCGTATCATGTCGCCGAACGATGCGAGAATCACATCAGGGTTTTCAGACAATTCTATGGCGGCGTCTATCTCCGCCTTGGAGGTGACGCATACCGGGCATCCCGGACCGGAGACCATCTCGATATTATCCGGCAACAAGTCCTGTATCCCGTACTTAAGAAGCGATATCGTATGGCCGCCGCAAAACTCCATTATACGAATCTTCTTGTTGGATTCGCTGTTTATGGCCCTTGCGATTTTTCCCGCGATTTTCCCGTCGCGAAACTCCGTCATGTATTTCATGCCAGGCGTCCCCTATTCGGAATCAAGACCTATTTCCCCCAGAAGGTCGAGCGTTTTTTTTGCCTCTTCCACGCTCAGGATGGATATCGCCGAACCAGCGTGGATAATTACATAGTCACCAACCTTTACATCGGGCACAAGCATGAGGTTAACTTCCCGGCTAACGTCACCCAGCCGGGCTGTGCCCCGGAGACCTGTTATTTCCGTAACTTCCATTGGGACAGCAAGACACATAAACTTACCTTTCAGCGAGCGGACGGATATTTTTTATTTTACCATACCAACAACCGGTGATTCATAAGTTGAGTTTATTATGTCAACCGAAATTACATTTGCATATTCGGGAAGGAGGCATATATTAAGAGCATGGCCGGTGCACGAAAATCAGCTACAATTTTTGTAGCTGCCACATAACAACCCGTCGTTACAAAGGGTGTTTATGGTAAATTCAGTGCAATGGATTTCATTACTAGACTAGTTTGTACCTGCAACTTGGCTGTTTCGGGGGGGGATATGGCTGAAATCCAGTTAAATCAGGACAATAGCGAAATTTACCTGCTCGTCCGCACAAGGTCGGTCCTTGCCTGCGTCATTCATTGGGTTCTGTTCTGCTCGGTGATCACCCTCGTCATTACCGGGTTCTACATAGCCAACCCCAGCTTCTATTTCGGGCGAGGCGAAGCATACCAGGCGTTCGCCATGGCGGACATGCGCTACTATCATTTTATGGCGGCTATGTTCATGATAGCCTCTCTCCTGAGCCGGTTTTACCTTTCGTTTACTGCCTCTTGCAACAAGGATATGAAACAGTTTTTTCCAACGCCGAAAAATATAGTTAACGCCATAACGCTCGCTGTCTATTTCACTACCGGCCATGGCAAGCACAAAAGCTACAGGTTCGTAAATCCTCTTGGGGGGATGGGGATTTTCATGATGTCTGTTTTGTTCTTTTTAATGGTCATTACAGGTTTTCTCATGTACCTGCCAGCCGAAAATCCCAACACGTTCTGGTACAAAACATCCTTTTCTATAACGGCTTCCCTCGGCGGCCTCCAGCAAGTCCGCCTCCTTCATCACACCATGATGTTTGTAATCATTGCACTCGTGACTATTCACGTTTACATGCAGATTTGGAAAAACACCATGTTCACCGAATCCGACATATCGTCGATTATCGCCGGATACAAACTTTTTCCGCAAAAAGAAATTGGACACTTCCACGATTACTACGGAATGCGATTGCACGAAAAACCTCCAATCGAAAAAGATGTGGAAAAGACGTCCGGAGCGGTGAACGGGTCTTGAAAAAAGATTGGAAATGAAAATAACTAGGGGCACGGTATAGGGAGAGAAAGATATGTGTAACTTAAGGATGAGGAACGAGATTTCCTCAAAGGGGCGGGAGGAAAGGTCAAAAGCTCTCGCCGGAATTGACCGGCGCGAATTCCTTTCATTTTGCGCCCTCATGTCCGTCACTCTCGGTCTTGGGCCGTCGTTCATACCGAAAATCGCGGAAGCCATAGAAAAAGCGACGCGGAGGCCATCGGTAATCTGGTTGCATTTCGCCGAATGCACCGGCGATTCGGAGGCGTTTATAAGGTCAACCAACCCTTCCATCGAAGAGCTCATTCTCAATATCGTTTCCGTCGATTATCACGAAACAATCATGGCGGCGTCTGGCGAGGCCGCGGAGGGAGCCCTCCAGAAGGCGATGGAGGAAAACAGAGGTAAATATATCGCCGTTTGCGAAGGCGCCATTCCGATGGGCAAACCGCCGGGACCGAACACCAAAAAGGGCGACTATTTAACCATAGCCGGCAAGACCGGCATTGAACTTGCCCGGGAAGTGTGTCAGGACGCGGCTGCGATAATGTGCGTGGGCAACTGCGCATCTTTCGGGGGCGTACAGGCGCAATACCCGAACCCCACCGGAGCCGTTGGGGTGGAGGAGGCGACAGGAATACCTACCCTCAAGGTTCCCGGTTGCCCACACAACGTCGTTAACTCCGTCGCGGTGATTGTAAACTTTCTCCTGCTAGGGTCGTTCCCAAAAACTGACAAGCTTGGCCGGCCGCTTTTCGCGTACGGAAAGAGGATTCATGACCACTGTCTGCGTCGCGCCCACTTCGACGCGGGACAGTTTGTCGAAAAGTTCGGCGACGCCGGCGCAAAGGAGAAGTGGTGCCTGTACAAGGTGGGATGTAAAGGGCCGCAAACGTACCACAACTGTTCAGTTGTGGAATATAACGACGGCACATCGTGGCCGGTTAAGGCGGGCCACGGATGCATTGGATGCTCCGAGCCGCAGTTTTGGGACAACATGTCGCCATTTTACGAAAGGCTGCCGAATATAAAACTCCCCGGTGTAGAGGCGTCTGTCGACAAGGTGGGGTTTACTCTTGTAGGAGCGGCCGCCGCTGGGGCCGCCATACACGGGGCGTACACCTTTCTCAACCGAAAAAAGTTCGACCCGACTATCAATGACAAGGAGGAATAAGCGATGGCTAGACATGTAATTGATCCTATAACAAGGATTGAAGGCCATCTCCGTATCGAGATAGAAGTCCAGGATGGAAAGGTGAAGGACGCATGGAGTTCCGGGACACTCTGGCGCGGTTTCGAGGTTTTCCTTAAAAATCGCGACCCGCGCGACGCGTGGATAATCACACAAAGGGTTTGCGGTGTCTGCACCACCGTACATGCGCTTGCGTCGGTAAAGTGTGTTGAGGACGCGATAGGGATACAGATTCCCGATAACGCGAGACTTGTCAGGAACCTCATCCACGGCGCGCAGTATGTGCACGACCATATCGTTCACTTCTATCATCTTCACGCCCTCGATTGGGTGGATGTGGTGTCCGCGCTTTCCGCGGATCCGAAGAAGACGTCCGAGCTTGCAAATTCGTTTAATCCCAACGCGCCTAACAGCGGACCGGGCGATTTTCGCACCGTGCGGGAAAAACTTCAAAAGTTTGTAAACTCCGGACAGCTTGGACCATTTACGAACGGCTACTGGGGGCACCCCGCATACAAGCTCCCGCCCGAGGCGAACCTCATGGCGGTTGCGCATTACCTGCAGGCGCTTGCGTTGCAAAGCAGGCTTGCGAGAATGCACGCAATCTTCGGAGCGAAAAATCCTCATATACAAACCTACGCGGTAGGTGGCGTCACGTCGGTGGCCGATCTCAACGCGGACAGTATCAGCGAGTTCCTGTTTATTCTGGATGAGGGAAGGAAGTTCGTTGACAACGTTTATCTGCCGGACGTACTTGCAGTAGCGCCGTTTTACCTCGACTGGGCTTCCATAGGAGGCGGTCTTAAAAACTACCTTTCCTACGGGATGTTTCCCGGCGAGGGGGGCAAGGAGCCGGACTCCCTGTGGTTCCCGCGCGGAGTTATCAAGGGCCGCGACATAACGACGACGCACCCCGTTGACGCGGAAAAGATAAAAGAAGAAGTAACCCACGCATGGTACCAATACAAGGAAGACCACCCTCTTCATCCGAGCGAGGGAGAAACCGATCCGTGGTACACTGGAATAGAAACCAACAAACCGGACGGCAAATATTCGTGGCTCAAAACACCACGTTACGACGACATGCCGTGCGAGGTTGGGCCGCTGTCACGCATGCTGGTAAACTACGCTTCAGGCCACAAGTCTACAGTGGAAAACGTAAATAACGTACTCAACGCCCTTGGCGTGGGGCCGGAGATACTCTTCTCTACACTCGGCCGGACGGCGGCGAGGGCGATTGAAACGAAGGTTATAGCCGACGAGATGGGCGCCTGGATCAACGAACTCCTTGCAAACATCAAGCATGGCGACTTAGACACCTTTACAGACTTCGAGATGCCTGACAAGGCGTCCGGGTTCGGCATGACCGAAGCGCCGCGCGGCGCCCTTGGACACTGGATAGAGATCGAAAACGGAAAGATCGGCAATTACCAGCTTATCGTCCCGACCACCTGGAACGGATCGCCCAGAGACGCCAAGGGGCGACGTTCGTCATTTGAGGAGTCACTTATCGGAACCCCGGTGCACGACCCCAAAAGGCCGGTGGAAATATTAAGGACTATTCACTCGTTCGACCCGTGCCTCGCCTGTTCGGTACACGTGATCGACCCTGTCACAAACGAGGTTTACGAAACACGAGCGATATAAAGGAGAAAGCACGATAGTGGCACAGGTTCATATATCACCCCAGAAAAAGGTGGTGGTGCATACGCGCAACTTTACAAACAGGCTTATACACTGGATTACTTTTTTCTCGGTTGTTGTCCTTCTGATCACCGGATACTACATCGGCGACCCGGTCGCCGTGTTCGGGCAGGGAGAGGCTTACAATGCTTTTGTGATGGCGAACATACGCTACTACCACTTTCTCGCGGCGATGACGCTCGATATTTCGCTCATGGTTTGGGTGTACCTCGCGTTTTTCAGCATGCATCACAGGTATTGGAAGCAGATGCTTCCGACACCCGGGAATATAAAAGAGGCTATCGAGGTGGAGAAGAGTTATTTTACGTTTAAGAAACCGAAATTCTATCCGCATTTCGACCCGTTCGACGGACTGCTTTTCCTGGCGCTGATACTGTTTATGGCGTTGCAACTGGTTACCGGCTTCCAGATTTATGTAGAAGCGCTTTCACAGAACTACTGGTGGGCCAAGATTATACACCTTACCACCGATTGGGTGACGTGGCTACTTGGCAGTCCCCAAAATGTTCGCCTTGTGCATCATCTGATGGAGTGGATAATGATTTCCGGAATAATCGTTCACATCTACCTGCAGGTTACAAAAACGATTATATGGCAGGACGGCCATATAGGGCAGATAGTGGGCGGTTACAAGTACAAGGACGTTGAGTAGCTTTTTGATGGGCAGAGCCGAATGTAACCGTTCTGACCCCCTTCTATACAGACCCCCTGCAATGGACGAAAAACCTGTAATCATAGTTCTTGGAATCGGCAATATACTGCAGTCCGACGAAGGGGTGGGGGTGCGCGTTGTGGAAAAACTCGTGAGCGATTACAACTTCCCTGAAAATGTTGAACTTTATGACGGTGGCACTACCGGTATGCACGGGCTCCTGCCATTGATTGAAGAGGCCGACCACATGGTCGTTATCGACGCGGTTAACGGAAAAGGCGAGCCGGGAACAATATATCGGCTTACTCTTGAAGATTTCAGGCTCACCATCCCCAAAAAAATATCTGCGCACGACATAGGTTTTATAGAATGCCTGGCGGTAGCCGAAGTTAATGACAGCCTGCCCAAATCAGTGGTGGTTATTGGTATAAAGCCCGAAGACGTTGCAACAAGCTCTATGGAACTATCTGTTTGTATAAAAGAAAAATTTGACGACCTGATCCGGCTTACACTTCAGGAGTTGTCTTCACAAGGTGTAACACCTGACAAGGTGTAACACCCATACCTGGAAATTAACCGCCTGGGAGAACCGCTCCCAATAAACTGCGGCCCCAACCTTCGGACGGCTTGGCCGGGCCCGTCGGGTTTCGTATCGCAGTACAGGGATCGGAAAAATCCATACTGATAATCGAAGGCTTATGTCAGATAACGATTGATACATTTTACAATCCATGAGAACATTTACTTTAAATTCTTGAAGGCTCCTTTAATGCAATAGCATGAACAAACTAATCGTTCCAACTATTGCGTTTGCAATCATCGCCGCAAGCCTTGGGGCCTGCCAGAATGAATCGAGCTCAACCACTCCGTCAAGTCAGCAAATCCATAATGATTCGCCGTTCGGAATGCATCCGGCGAGCGTTACGAAAGCTGGCGCTTCACAATCCGCCTACGCTGACGCACAGACGATGGGGGTCAAGTGGCATAGGCCGTCAATATATCTTTTTTGGAGCGAAGTTCAAAAAAACCTGAGCGATGCGACTCTCTCTTTTTCATTTTATGACACCCTGTACGGCGGAGTTCCATCCGACATAAATATATTGGCAAACGTGGCTCTGGCGCCTGGACTGGTGACGAATAACTCCCTTGCTAATTCATGGATGCCGATTGATTCGGCGCAATATATAGCTTTTGTGAAAGCTGCCGTTGAGCGATATGACGGCGACGGCGTAGACGATATGGCCGGGTTGGAAAACCCTGTGTTGCATTGGCAGGTCGGAAACGAGCCAAGCGAGCTAAGCGGAAAAAAAGATTTTGCGAAATTTCAAAAGATGACATATACGGCAATAAAGGAAGCCTGCCCGGAATGCAAGGTGGTCGCAGGCGGGGCCGGCCAGCCTATACTGCCCGGACGAGGATTTCTGACAAACGAAGACGGCTACTTCGCTGAGTTCAGCGCCAGCTATGAACCGATACTGCAGGAGCTAAACGGAGAGGGATTTGATATTTTTGATTTTCATTGGTATGGAAACGCAACCGGCGACTACAAATTGATTAAACCGATTTATGAGCGGCTGCGATTAATATTGGAGCGATACAACTTCGGGAATGTCCCGATCTGGGTCACAGAAATGGGATCATACAGCGGTTTCCCGGCGGGTGATTCCCTCCCCTTCGCTTACCAGACCGAGCTACAGCAAGCAAGTGATTATCTGAAACGTTTTGTCTTTTCGCTCTCGTTGGGTATTGAGAAAATATTTCCCGCCTTTGGGCTTATGGAGGGATTCAAAAACGATGACGGATACTTCGACCACACAGGTTTTATCTATGACGGAGTGGGAAGCAATGATCTTGGGCTGGGGGTGAAAAAACTGGTCTATTACACATATGAAAAAATGGTTGAAACCCTTGAGGGTAGCGACTGGAAAAATATTGAGAAAACGCAGGAAAAAGATGGCATGTACAGTTACAAATTCACAAAAGGCGGCGAACCAATCTGGGTCGCCTGGAACGACAACAGCCAGGAAAAACAAATCACAATTTCGGGCATAACTTCACGCCAGGTAAAAATCACCACAGCCGCGCCAAAGTATGAGTCCGGCAGTGGCGTGACAGATTACAGCGTCGCTTTCAACACCGAGATAAAATCAGTTTCCGGAGGCGAACTGACAATAACCCTAGCTGACAAACCGGTGTTTATCGAAGAAAAATAAGAAAACGTCGCTACCCCAACCCGGCTTCATTTATATGAACCGTGCCTTCACAGGGCGGCCATCGATTATCGTGGCATTACGCTCTTGCAGAACTGAAAGTATAATTTCCTCCATGTTATCTGTTATCCAGATGAGAGTTGAAGAAACCTTACCATCAGATATATGTTAGTCCTTTCGCGCTGGGCCTTTATCACATGCGCCACTTGTTGTTTTTGCGGCTCAACAGACTGCGCCTTATCCAAAGGCTGGTTTTTTCCCCGCCATGGTCTGGTTCGGTTAGATTACAAGGCATGGGGGTGTGGCTTATGGTGAAAAATTTCAGCGTACCCGGAAATATGGCTCGATTCCTACCGCACTCTACCTGCTCAAATCACAATTACCAGGTGGCGGGCGTAATAGGAAAAAAGAAATTTGTTTATGACCTGTGGGGGACACGGTGAACACGGCGAGCCGAATCAAATCTTCCGGGCGCCCTGGCAAAACATAAGGTGACACAGACTACTTACAGGCGCCTTGCAAACGATTACGAGTTCGAAAGCCTGGGCTCTATACCGATAAAGGGCAAAGGGCTTATTTCTTCATACATTCTTTTGGGGCACAGAAATGGAAAAGCTTAACAAATACGAAAAGGCCATTGTAAGGAACGCGAACTGGTTTATCACAAACCAGAGGGAAGAGGGATTTATCGACATGGAGGGTGACGAATTCTACGGAATCAGGGGCGATGCGACGCTGATTGGTCATTCTGTGACGGTACGCATGTACGCCTATGCGTTAACCGGTGACAGCAAGTATCTCAATGCGGCGGAAAAATCCCTGGATTGGCTTAAGGAGCGGCAGGACGCTGAAGGAGGCTGGAGGGATTACGCAGGTTATACCCTCGACGCGGCCCAGTGCGTTTTTGAAGGTTTCAACACATATCAGAGCATTAGCGGCAATTCAAAATACAATGATACGCTCAGGAGGGCGGCGTCGAGAATGGTCAACGGAACTATCGGGATGTCGGGAGAGCTGTTGCTGGCCAACATCATTGAAATAGGTGAATACGCCCATTTTTCGCTTCTGGCATGGAAGACGACTGGTGAGACAAAATTCAAGGAGGCGGCGGAGACAATACTGGACTACATACAAAACAATTACGACGAAACCGAAGGATTCTGGAATCCATATGACAAAAATCAAAAAACACCTTTTCTCGCTCCGATTGTCAGGCCGGTTTTGCGCGGATCCATGAGAATTTTCCCCCCGAAGGGCAGGTTGCTCGCCAGGATAAGCGACAGCCTGATTCCATATGTAACCAGCCAAACACATCCGCAGTACAGCATGAGCCTGATGGATTCAGAGGCGTTGCTCGACACCCTGGACGGCTCCTGCTCCTTCCCGGTTTTGGCGAAACAGACAGACAAGGCGATTGAGTGGGTAAAAACGCACTGTCCCGGTCCGTTCCCGGGAACGCTGGTGGAATCCAGGCCAGAACCCCCGGCCCGGCGCGTCTACCCCATCGCCATAATAAATGACACAAAAATGGCGGCGGCTTGGCCCACATCGCTACTCTTGCTGGCGTATTGCGGATTGCGCGATGGGCGATACGCCGAAGCGGCGGCGTGCACCGCTGACTGGCTGGTAACCATCCAGGACGAGAACGGGGGGTTTTTCAATTTCCAGAAGCCGGACGGGAGTTTTCTTGATCTGCAAAGTGGAAACGTTAACTTTTACATATCAATGGCTCTATGGATTTTCAACGAGGTTTATGGGGAATCGAAAGTAAAACTGTTCACAAAACCAATCTAGCCCGGATAATTCATGACGTTTTCGTTTTTACCGTTCTGGAAGGTGGTTGTGGTGGTTGATGGGCGTTTTTTTCGGCGTGCATGGTCTTCGTACTCGCCGAGTGGAGCGCGTCTCCAGGAAACGGGCGGTTGACGGCGCACGTGTCCCGCCGTTGGTTTTTTTCTGATCGATTCCTTTTCGCGGTTACGTCGGGACGGGGGCAAGATCGGCCAGAAGCAAGCGCCAGATATGCTGATACGGATAGCCTGAGGCGGCGTGGACCCACACGCGCCGCACGGTCTGCTTTATCCTGGCTCCCACTTTGAGAAGTTTCAGCCTGATGGTGTCGATCTGGGCGTTCTCGAGCGGTGTGCCCTGTAACCGTTTTTTCAGGTGATGGCTCAGGACGCAGGCGGCGCAGTGGAGCATGAGCCTGAACCGGTTGGCGTCGAACCGGTGGCAGGAGAGGCGGTCGGCATGAAGGGCGTTCTTCAGCTCCTTGATCCGGTTCTCCACGTCGCCGCGGCCGACATAGAAGTCGTAAATATTTTGAGGATCGCCCTGAAGGTTGGTCACCACGAACCGGCGGTTCGTCCCCTGCTCCATCGCCTCGGCCTTCATGATCACCCGGCGGAACCTTCTCCACGACCCGGCCCGATAGCCGGTCTCGCCGAAGATCCTGATCTTGGAAAGCTCACGCTCATACCGCTCGACGGCTCTGTCGGGCAGAGGCTTATGAAGCCGTTTTAAGGTGGCGTTGGTGATAAGCCCGATCACGTAGCCTATTCCGTGTCTTTCACAATACTTGTACAGGCGGGGAACGCAAAAACCGGCGTCGGCCCGGATCACGATCTCGACTGTCGGCCAGCGTCGGCGTATCTTCCGCACGACTCTTTTGACCATGGTCACCACCCCATTGGCCGCATGAACGTTCCCGGGACGCAATGCGGCCGCGATAAGATCGCCCGTCTGGCCGTCGTAACAGAGCAGGGGATGGAACATATGCTGGCCGTAAAACCCGTGATAAAACGAAAGCGCCTGCTGGCCGTGGGTCGGATCGTCGGTCGAGTCGAGATCGATGACGATGCGGGCGCCGGGAGCGGGACGATGATCCAGGTACAGGTTGAGCAACTCCCGGTTGAGCCGTTTGATCTCACGTCCGGACACACCGTTCTCGAACCGGCTCAACGTCGGCTGGCTGGCCAGGTCGTCACCCGTCTCGGGTGGACGGCCCACGGCGATCTTGAGCGCGGGATCGGAACGCAACGAATCCGCGTCGTTGGCGTCCCCGTAGCCCAGGCATATCTGGTACACCCGCTGGCGGAACTGGTCGATCAGCGGGTGGCGAGTTTTCGAGAAGTCACGGCGGTCGACCAGGCAGGAGGACAAACGCGACGTAACGTCGATCCGGTTGTCGAGCTGGCGCGGCAGCACCACGCCGCTGTCACTGGTGATATTGCCGCCTGCGAAATCAAGGTGGATTGGCTTCGGAAGAATATCTGGTATAATCAGTTGAGAAAAACAGTCCGTCATCGAACCCCCTTCCGGGTTATCAGCGTTAACATACTGATATATAAAATCGAAAGTGGGGTTCGTCTGCCTTTCCGAT
>JAJRYM010000180.1 GCA_024275775.1 Nitrospirota bacterium | reverse complement strand
GCCGAAACGGCTAAAGCGTTCAACGGCTCCTTTTCGCGGTCGAGAATAACAGACCAAAGATATATTCCGACCATTATCCCCGCCCTTACTGCCGAGATTCTCGTGCCGGTTGAAAGAACGAATATCAGGCCGGTTAAAAGCGATAGAACAACCGCCGGCTTTCTGAACGCTCCGCTCATACCGAGAGGAGGTTTGAAGCGGAAGGCAAATAGGAAAAAGAGGCCGTAAAAAAGCAGGTAGGCGACGCCGGTAACGAACCCTACGTGCAGGCCGGATATGGCGAGCAGGTGCGCCAGGCCGGAAACGGCGAAAGCCCTTTTAACGTCAGGATTCACGCCGCCGGTAATTCCCACCGTCATGGCGGACGCAATCGGCGCGGTGTTCGGCGGAAAATGTTCCTCTATGAACCGGTGGACGGAACGGCGAAGCGTTTCGCCGAATCTGCGGAAATCGACCGAGAAAGGAGGCGGGCGGATTTCCATCCGTTTTTCGTTGGAGATATTTACGCGCGCGCCGATGCCCCGGTCTTTCATAAACCGCTCGTAATCGAACCCGCCGATATTTCTGAAAGATACAATCGGTTTCGCCTTCACCTGCCGGAGGATAATTCTGTCGCCGGGAAGCGGCGGGTTTTTGCCTTTGTAAACGGAGACCTTTATCAGGCCGTCCGTACCGAATTTTAGGACGCCGGTTTCGATTTGCTCCGCCAGCATGGTGAAACGATAACCGCCCTGAAAATATCTGAAGCCGGTCATAACCCTGCCGTAAAGAGTCGCTTTGCCGGTAGGCACGAACGAAGTTATATGCCGAGGGGAATCAAAAACAGCCCCGGCGCGGATTATAAGTGCGAATCCGGCCACCGCGAAAAGGACGGGCAGAAGCCTGAATTTTTCCGGCATTCGGGCAAGAAAAACAGACGCGGCGACAAAAACGGCCAGCGCGGAAATCCCGGCAGTCGTAACGCCCGCGACCCTGCCCAAAAGGACGCCCGCAATCAGGCAAAGGCAGAGGTCGAGGGCTGGAGTGCGCAAAAGCCTGAAGTTCAACCCAACCTTCTCCCCGCGAAACTTGTTAACTACTGTTGACTATATCCTACAAGCGGGATTATAAAAGGACTGCAACTCCGGTGATACCGGTTATAATAGACAGAAATCTTAATATAAGGGGGAGTCCCAATGGCAATAAAGGTCGGCATCAACGGATTCGGGCGAATAGGCCGCAACATTCTTCGGGCCGCGCTTCACGACAAGGATCTGGATTTCGTGGCGGTAAACGATTTAACAAGCCCTGAAACGCTGGGGCATCTTTTGCAGTACGATTCGGTTCTCGGCAACCTGCCGGACGAGGTTACGGTGGATGGAGATACAATCAACGTCGCCGGCCGTTCAGTGAAGGTTTTGAGCGAAAGAGATCCCGCCGCCCTTCCGTGGAAGGAGCTCGGCGTAGACATCGTAATCGAATCTACCGGCAGGTTCACCAACGCCGCCGACGCCAAAAAGCATATCGAGGCTGGGGCGAAAAAGGTAATCATCTCTGCGCCGGCGAAAAACGAGGATATAACGATAGTGCTCGGCGTAAACGGGAATAAATACGACCCGGCGAAACACAACATCATTTCCAACGCGTCCTGCACCACCAACTGTCTCGCGCCGGTGATAAAGGTTCTGATTGAAAGTTTCGGGTTCGTGACAGGCCAGATGACGACTACCCATTCATACACCAACGATCAGGTTACCCTTGATTTCCCGCACAAGGATTTGAGGCGTGCGAGAGCGGCGGCTCTTTCGATGATACCTACCACCACCGGGGCGGCGAAAGCCGTAGGGCTCGTTCTGCCTGAGGTGCAAGGAAAACTTGACGGGCTGGCAATCAGGGTTCCCACGCCGAATGTTTCTATAATCGACGTAGTTTGCGAAACGGAAAAGGAGACGGACGCCGAAGCGATTAACGCCGCTATGCAGAAAGCGGCCGACGGCGAGCTTAAAGGAATACTGGAAGTCTGCTCCAAACCGCTGGTTTCGAAAGATTTCGCGGGCAACCCCGCTTCCTCTATTGTGGACGCGCTCTCGACGAAAGTAGTGGGCAAAAAACTCGTGAAAGTTCTTTCCTGGTACGACAACGAATGGGGCTATTCAAACAGAGTTGTAGACCTTGTGAAATTCGTAACTGAAAAAGGGTTGTAAATGCAACGCAGGCTTTGCATCGAAAGCCTGGACGTAGCCGGCAAACGCTGTTTCGTCCGGGCCGATTTCAACGTCCCGCTAGACGAGTTTCAGAAGATAACCGACGACAGCCGGATACGCGGCGCGCTTCCGACAATCAACGACCTGATAGACAGGGGGGCGAAAATCATTCTCGCTTCCCACCTCGGCAGACCGAAAGGGGAAAGGCGCCCGGAGATGAGCCTCCAGCCGGTGAGGACGCGGCTTTCCCGGCTTTTAAAACAGGAGGTGAAGTTCGTTGACGACTGCATCGGTGAAGAGGTGGAAAAGGCCGTCGCCGAACTCCGCGATGGAGAGATTCTGCTTCTTGAAAACCTGCGGTTCCACAAGGAAGAGACTGCAAACGACCTTGAGTTCGCAAAAAAACTCGCTTCGCTTACGGAAGTGTACGTAAACGACGCTTTCGGCACCGCCCACCGCGCGCACGCATCGACCGTCGGCATAACGCAATTCGTAAAAGACTCAGCCTGCGGATATCTTATGAAAAAGGAAATCGAATATTTTCAGCGTTCCGTGGCCGACCCGATACGGCCTGTCGTTTCCATAGTAGGCGGCGCCAAGGTTTCCACCAAGATAGGAGTTCTTCTGAACATGATGGACAGGGTGGATAAGCTTATCGTCGGCGGCGGGCTGGCGTTTACCTTTTTAAAGGCGCGGGGCCGGGAGATCGGCAATAACATTCTTGAAGAACATATGATCCATGAGGCTAGGGAAATAATGGATAAAGCGCGCGACCTGGGGGTGAAGTTTTACCTCCCCGTCGATTTTCTCGTTGCCGAACGGCTCGACCCGCGCGCGCAGACGAAAGTGGTAACGGCGCAGGAAATACCGGCAAACTGGGTTGCGCCGGATATAGGCCCCGCCAGCGTTACGCTCTTTACCGAAGCGCTCCAGGACGCCAAAACGATTATCTGGAACGGGCCGATGGGAGTATTCGAGATGGACCCCTTCTCCAGAGGTACCATGGCGATGGTTGCCGCCGTATCGGAAGCGTACGCACTTACAATAGTCGGCGGAGGGGATACCGACGTGGCGGTTCACAAAGCGGGCGCTCAGGACAAAATATCGTTCATATCTACCGGCGGCGGAGCGTTTCTGGAACTGCTGGAAGGCAAAACCCTGCCTGCTCTCGCCGCGCTGTCCGAGGCCCCTTCAGACGCAAACTGACGAGCCTGTTCCGTTTTAAATAACAGGTTTGCCTGAGTTCCCCATTTATGCAAAAATGAATCATCTTTAGGAGAGATACATAAAATGAGCGACGCGAATAACCAGAAAACGGACAACCCGGGAGCGGAAGCCTCGGCGGAAGTTCCTGCCGGTTCGGATCATCTTCAGGCACAGCTCCAGCGTCTTTTCGATATAGGCATAGCCCTCTCTTCCGAAAAGAATCTCGACAGGCTTCTGGAAATGATCGTCGAGGAAACGATGAGATGCACCAACGCCGACGCGGGCACTCTTTACATCATGGAAGACAGCAAGCTTCACTTCAAAATTCTGGCCAACAGCACCCTTAACACGCGGATGGGCGGCACGTCGGGAAAACCGATAACGCTACCGCCGGTTGAGCTTTCCAAGGAAAACGTTTCGGCATACGTTGCCATAAGCGGAGAGACGGTAAACATTCCGGATGTCTATAAGGCCGAAGAATTCGATTTTACCGGCCCGCGAAAGTACGACGAAACCACCGGCTACAAATCCAAATCGATGCTCGTCGTGCCGATGCGGAATCAGAACGACGAAATAATAGGCGTTCTTCAGCTCTTGAACGCGCAGGACGCCAAAACAGGCGAAGCAATTCCCTTTTCTTCCGATTATGTTGCGTTAACACAGTCGCTGGCATCTCAGGCGGCGGTAGCCCTTACCAACGCCCAGCTCATCAAGGATATGCAGGTTCTGTTCGATTCTTTTATTCGGGTAATGGCCACGGCTATCGACGAACGGTCGGAATATACCGGCGGGCATATCCGGAGAGTGGCCGAGCTGGGGCTGATGATATGCGAGGCGATAAACGGCACTGAGGCAGGCCCGTTGGGCGACCTGCATTTCGATGAGGACGCGATGAAGGAAATGTCTGTAGCGGGGTGGATGCACGATATCGGCAAGGTAACCTCGGCCGTTCATATTATGGATAAATCTACCAAGCTTCAGACGATTTTCGACAGGGTGGCGATGGTTGAAGAACGGTTCGCCCACATACGGACAGCAATGGAAAAGGAGTGGCTTGAGAGGAAAATCGAACTTGTGGTTAACGGCGCTCCGCAGGAAAAAATCGAAAACGGAGAAGCGGTTCTGGCCGACAAACTTCAAAAACTTCAGGATGATCTCGATTTCGTTATCAAATCCAATACCGGCGGCGAATTCATGAGCGACGATAAGCTGGAGCGAATAAAAGAAATCGGCGCGCGTACGTATAAAGCAAACGGCGAAGAGCGCCGCTACCTTTCCGAAAACGAGGTGGAGAACCTCTGCATCAGGAAGGGAACTCTGCTTGGTTCCGAAAGACAGCTCATGCAGGATCATATAGTCGTAACGATAAAGATGCTCGAGCAGATACCGTTCCCGAAACATCTTTCCCGCGTAACCGACTGGGCGGGCGGCCATCATGAATGCGTAGACGGCACCGGCTATCCCAAAGGGCTGAAAGACGAAAAACTTTCCACCGGGGCGCGCATACTTGCGGTGGCGGATTTCTTCGAAGCGCTAACCGCAACCGACCGGCCTTACAAAAAGCCGATGCCGCTGGAAAAGGCGCTCTCTATACTTCAGGGCGAGGTGGACAGGAACAAGCTGGACAAGGATATTTTCGAACTTTTCGTGCAATCCGGCATTCCTCAACGCTACAGGGAAATACATCCGCCCACGGCGCTGGAGAAGGAACCGGGCGCAGGCGACTGAATATAATTCGGGAAAATTCAGAAACAGTAAAGGTCGGGCATTTGCGGGTATTCCTTATTAACGTTTTCAGGTTTTTTACTTTTTTCGGGATCGATTTTTTTTACCGCATTGTTACCCGGTCTCGCGCAATCGGCGCGGAGAATATTCCCAAAACCGGCGGCGTGCTTCTGGCCCCTAACCATCTTTCCGCCTGGGATGTTTTTCTCGTGCCGTATTTCGCCATCAGCAGATTTTCCTCAAGACAGGTATGGCTTCCCGCCAAAATAGAGCTGTTCGAATTTCCGCCTATGGCGCTTTTGCTTACACTGTTGCGGGTGTTTCCGGTCAAGCGGGGGAAAAAGGATACCGCCGCCATACAAAAAATGATAGCGCGGCTAAAGGAACATATCGTAATAATCTATCCCGAAGGAACCCGCTCGAAAACCGGAAAACTTGGGCGCGGAAAAGTCGGAATAGGAAAAATTATTCTTGAAGCCCGACCCGCCGTTGTGCCGACTCTTGTAATCAACACCAACTACTGTTTCCCTCCGGGGGCATGGCTCCCCAACCTGTTTCAAAAGCTGTACGTCGTTTACGGCAAGCCGCTCCAACTGGACGAATACTACGCCATGGAAAACAGCCGGCAGGCGGCGCGCGCCATTACGGACAGGTTGATGGAGGCAATAGCTGAACTGAAGGAAGAGTATCGGCATCTTGAAGACGCGCCGGCATGGGCAAAAAAAAAGGTGGAAGCTTCTCAACGAAAATACGCGGCGATGGAAGATGCGGATAGCGGGAGTTGACGAAGCGGGGCGTGGCCCTCTGGCCGGGCCGGTAGTCGCGGCGGCGGTCATTCTTAACGGCGAAAACCCGCCTTTTCCGCTGGCGGATTCCAAGACAATCAGCGCGCGCAAACGGGAAAAACTTTTCGACTGGCTTTACGCAAGCGGCGCCGAAATAGGGGTCGGACTGGTGGAGCATGACGTGATAGACCGCATAAACATCCATAAAGCTTCCCTGCTTGCGATGGCGAAAGCCGTGCTTAATATCCCCACCCCGCCATCGGGACTGCTGATAGACGGGAAATTTACGCTCGATTTAAAGCTTCAACAGACAGCCGTTATCGGGGGCGACGGGAAGATAGATTCCATCTCCGCGGCATCGATTATCGCCAAGGTTACCCGCGACAGGCTGATGCAAGAATACGACAGACTCTATCCGCAGTACGGGTTCGCCGGCCACAAGGGATACCCGACCGCCGCGCACAAAAAAGCGATTATCGAACACGGCCCTTCGCCCATACATCGTAAAAGTTTTAGAGGGGTCAAAGGAATTTAATGTCTGTAGAAACAACGAATCGGCCGCTGACAAGGCGGCCTGCGACAGGCTGATGAAAAAATATGCAATGTCTTCCCTGCTTGCCCGTATGGCGGCGCTGGCGTTCGGCCGGGAAAGCGAAGAGACCGCCGCGCGGTTTCTGAAAAAGAACGGCTACCGCATACTGCAAAAAAATTTTCGGTGCAAAGGAGGGGAAATAGACATCATCGCAAGAGAAGGCGATACGCTGGTTTTCTGCGAAGTGAAGGCGAGGAAAAATAAAAAATTCGGATCGGCGCTGGAAGGGGTGACGCCGGCGAAAATAAAAAAGATAAAAAAAGCCGCGCAGGTTTTCATACGGAAAAACGGCTTAACCGATACTGACTGCCGGTTTGACGTTGTTACAATCGACGGCGAAGGTTCCTCGCGCACAATGGAAATTATCCCCAACGCTTTCTAGGTTTTT
>JAJRYM010000179.1 GCA_024275775.1 Nitrospirota bacterium | reverse complement strand
TCCACGCGCCTTCAAGCATCAGCTTGGCCCCTATCATCGCCGGCACGCCGGTGGTGTAGGAAATCGCCTGCGAGCCGACCTCCCGGAAACAGTCCTGATGATCCTTCACGTTGTAAATGTAAAGTTTCCGAAGCTCGCCGTCCTTCACCCCCTCGACCATGCACCCGATGCAGGTTTTGCCTTTCGTAGATTCTCCAAGCGAAGACGGCTCCGGAAGCACCGCTTTCAGAAATTTTAGCGGCACGATTTTCTTCCCCTCGTATTCCACCGGCTCGATGGAGGTCATCCCGACGTTTTCAAGCACGCGAAGATGCGTGAGGTATTCTTGCGAAAAAGTCATCCAGAACCGGATGCGCCGTATGCCGGGAAAATGTTTCACGAGCGATTCCATCTCCTCGTGATACATCAGGTACATCTCCCGCTCGCCGATGCCGGGGAAGTCGAACGATTTATGTACGGAAAGCGGTTCGGTTGTCTTCCACTCGCCGTCCTCGAAATATTTTCCGGGGGCGGTTACTTCCCGGATGTTTATCTCCGGATTGAAATTCGTGGCGAACGGGTGGCCGTGGTCTCCGCCGTTAGCGTCCATGATATCAACGTACCGGATTTCATCGAACCGGTTTTTGCGCGCGTGCGCTATAAAAATGTTCGTCACGCCAGGATCGAATCCGCATCCAAGCAATGCCATTATTCCCTTCTCCCGGAACCGGTCGTGAAACTCCCACTGCGGACCGTAATTGAATCCCGGCCTGTCTGGATGCTCGTAGTTTGCCGTATCGAGATAATCGACCTCCCGCTCAAGGCAGGCCGTCATTATCGAAAGATCCTGATACGGCAGAGCGGTGTTGATTACAAGGTCGGGACTGAACGATTTTATAAGCGCGGAAACTTCGCGCGGGTCGTCCGCGTTCACCTGCGCTGTCTCCACATTGGGATTGCTCATTTCCGCTTTCAGTTTTTCGGCCTTTTCGAGCGTGCGGTTGGCGAGGCATATCCGCCCGAAAATTTCGGGCATCATATCGCACTTCCGCGCCACGACGGCTCCCACGCCGCCTGTGCCGATTATCAGAATTCTTTTCATTTTCCTGTCACCTCAAAGGAAAGATATTCTATCCGCTTTCCGCGCTTTTGAGGAAAATTTTGCCGCCGCCCGCGATTTGGTATTAAACTTATAAAGAGAGGCGAAAAAGATGTATGGATTGGCTCCGCGCGAATGCGACGTTCTTCTTGTAACAGACATCCAAAACGATTTCTGCCCGGGCGGCGCGCTGGCGGTGCCGGACGGAGACGCGGTCGTCCCGATTATAAACCGCCTCTCCTGTCTTTTTCCGCACGTTATCCTTACGCAGGACTGGCACCCCGCCGGGCATCTCTCGTTCGCTTCGTCGCATCCGGGAAAGAATCCGTACGACGTCATTGAGACCGATTACGGACGGCAGATTCTCTGGCCCGACCATTGCGTGCGGGGAACCGATGGCGCGGCTTTTCACGAAAAACTTGAAACCGGCCGCGCCGAACTCGTTATCCGCAAAGGTTTCCGCATGAACATCGATTCCTACTCCGCTTTTTACGAGAACGACAAAAAAACCGCCACCGGCCTTGCTGGTTACCTGCGCGAACGAAAAATCGAGCGTCTCTATCTCGTCGGCCTCGCCACCGATTTC
>JAJRYM010000178.1 GCA_024275775.1 Nitrospirota bacterium | reverse complement strand
GCGGTGGGGACAGATAGCCGAGGCGTACGGCCTCAACGTCGTCTGGATAAATCTTGAATGGGGGCAGGCCGCCGACCCCGCCGCGATTAAAACCGCGCTGGATGATAATCCAGATATCAAAGGCGTTTTGATGCAGGCCACCGAATCTTCCACCACCGTTCGGCATCCGGTAAAAGAGGTTGCGCAAATCACGCGGGAACGCGATGTGATGCTGGTTGTGGACGGAATAACCGGCGTGGGCGTTTTTGAAATTCCGATGGACGAATGGGGAATAGACGCGCTGATATCCGGCTCCCAGAAGGCGTTCATGCTTCCGCCGGGGCTTGCGTTCGTGGCGTTGAGCGAGCGGGCGTGGGGGAAAGTTGACGAGTCTGAAAACAGCCGGTTTTACTTCAACCTGAAAAAAGAAAAGAAAAGCCTCGCAGGCAAGACTTCCGCGTACACCCCGCCGGTATCGCTTATAAACGGGCTCCGCGAGGTGCTGGACATGGTTGACGAGGAAGGGCTTGAAAATCTCTACAGCCGCACAGCTCTGCACGCGAAGGCCGTCCGCGCCGGCACGGAAGCGCTCGGCCTGAAGAATGTAACCGACTCGCCGTCCGAAGCGATGACCGGCGTATTCCTGCCGGAAAACGTCGATGGCGCGAAACTTGTTAAAGTACTCAGGGACGGATTCGGCGTTACCTTCGCCGGCGGTCAGGATCAATGGAAAGGCAAAATAATCCGTATCGCCCAGCTCGGCTTTATAGGAGCTTTCGATGTGGTGATAGCCCTTTCCTCTATCGAAATGGCGCTGGCGCGGTTCGGCGCGGATGTTCGGCTGGGCGCGGGCGTTAGCGCGGCTGAAGATATACTTAAAGACGCTTTTGAGGTTTAGGAAATGTCTGAAAAATTCAGGGTGCTTGTAAGCGACAAACTTTCGGAAAACGGACTGGACATACTGCGCGCCTGCCCGAAAATAGAGGTCGAGATAAAAACCGGCATGGCGCCGGATGAACTGATTAAAACGATACCGGATTATGACGGCATTATCATTCGGAGCGGAACCAAGGTAACCGCCGACGTCGTAAAAGCCGCAAAAAGGCTGAAAGTTGTCGGCAGGGCTGGCGCCGGCGTTGATAACGTCGATGTGCCCGCGGCCAGCAAAGCCGGCATCGCGGTGGAAAACACGCCCGGCGGAAACACCGTAACCACGGCCGAACATACATTCGCGCTTCTTGTTTCTCTGGCGAGAAATATCCCGCAGGGCACCGCCGGCGTAAAGGCGGGCGAATGGAACAGAAAGCTGATGGGCATAGAGCTGAAAGGAAGAACGCTCGGCCTGATAGGGCTCGGAAGAGTCGGCTCGGTTGTCGTAAGGTGCGCGCAGGGACTGCTTATGAACTGCATAGCCTACGACCCGTTCATTTCCATGGAGCATGCCGAAGAGCTTGGCGTGGATGTGGTGGATATGGACGAAATTTTCAGCCGTTCCGATTTCATCACAATCCATTCGCCGCTTACCGAAAAGACGCGGCACATGATTTCCGATGAACAGTTCGCGAAGATGAAGGACGGCGCTAGAATAATAAACTGCGCGCGGGGCGGCATCATAGACGAAGCCGCTCTTCTGCGCGCGCTTGAATCCGGCAAGGTCGGCGGCGCGGCGCTGGACGTTTTTGAAAAAGAACCGCCTGCCGAAGGATATCCGCTTACCGCCCACCCGAAAGTTATCTGCACCCCGCATCTCGGCGCAAGCACCGGCGAAGCGCAGGAAAACGTGGCGATCGCGGTGGCGAACCAGATGGTGGCCTATGCCGAAACAGGCGCGATAGTAAACGCCGTGAACGTTCCGGCGGTGGACCCCGAATTGCTGAAACGGATTCAGCCGTACCTCACGCTTGCGGAAAAAACCGGAAGCATGCTTGCCCAGATAATCGAGGGCGGGGTAAAGGAAATAGAGATAGCCGCGAGCGGAGACATCGCCGATGTAGATATGAAACCGCTGGCGACGTCCGTTCTGAAAGGTTTTCTTTCGGTAATAATCGGCGACGACGTAAACTTCGTTAACGCCCCGCTCCTTGCCGAAGAAAGAGGGATAATCGTAAAGACATCGTCCAGCCAGACGGCGCACAATTTCACCGGTCTTCTTGCGGTGAAGGTTCTCACCGATACGGAGGAATACACTGTTTCGGGCACCATCTTCGGCAAAACGGAGCCGAGAATCGTAAATATCAACGGGGTTTACATAGAAGCGGTGCCCGAAGGGAATATCCTCTTTTTTACCAACGTAGACAAACCGGGGGTTATCGGCGCTATCGGAACCTATCTGGCCGAGAACAAAATCAATATCGCCCAGTTTCGCCTCGGCCGCACCGCCGCGCTCGATAGGGCCGTATGCCTTGTAAATATCGATTCATCTCTCTCGCCGGAAATGCTGGAAGGCATACAGAAGCTCAAACATGTTGAGAAAGCCTGGATGGTAAATTTGTGAAACCAAACCCGACCGCAATACCGCAGGGAACGAGAACCTACCAGTTCGAAGAGGCGGCGCATAAACGGTTTCTGGAACAGACGCTCCACGCGGTTTTCCGTTCGCGCGGATTTCAGGAAATCGTAACCCCGCCGTTCGAGTATTACGAATCGGCGATAATCGGTTTAAGCCAGGACGAGCGCAACCGCATCATCAGGTTCACCGAGACAGATTCCGGCCGCATCATAGTCCTTCGCGCGGATATAACATCCCAAGTGGCGCGCTCAGCCGCCACGCATCTTGCCCAAAGGCCGCTTCCTTTGCGCCTTTGCTACACAGGCTCGGTTTTCAGAAGGGCGCGCACCGGCAAGGGCGAGCAGTACATGGTTAACCAGAGCGGAATTGAAATTGTCGGCCACGCCGGCGTGGAGGCGGACATCGAGGTTTTATTGAGCCTCGTTTCGGCGCTTGGCGCGGTTGGGTTGAGCGAATATTCCATTTCGCTCGGCCATGCCGGCTTCCTCGGCTCTTTCTTCGAGCGGTTTGATGATACCGACCGCCAAACAATCAAGAAGGCTCTCGGTAAAAAGGAAAAACCGGCCATAAAAGCAATTCTGGATAAAGCGGAAATCCCGCCGGATGAGGCCGATGGGTTTATGACCCTGACGGAACTTTACGGAGGGGAAGAAGTCTTTGCGAAGGCGGAAGCTATCTGCAGAAATGAGGAAAGCAGGCGCGCGCTTGAAAACCTGAAAACGATTTACAGCTCTCTCTGCGAAGCGGGCCTTGAAGAGAAAGTGTCGATAGACCTCGCGGAAACGCGGGGTTTCGGATATTACACCGGCGTTAACATGGAACTTTTTTCGGCATCCGGCTCCACTCTCGGCACCGGCGGCCGGTACGACAATCTTGTGAAAAGATTCAAGCCCGACCTGCCGGCCGTGGGGTTCGCTTTCGATATAGACAACATGATTGAGGCTGTCCGTCAAACCGACAGCCCGCCCGTATGGCGCGGCTCGGACATTCTGCTTGTCGGCGCGCAAGACGACGCTCCCCAAACCGCCGAAAAACTTCGCGAGGCGGGGCTGATGGTAAACGTGCCGTTCGCGCCGATGACGGCGGAGGAAGCGAAAAGTTACGCCGAAAAAATGAATATCCCCAACATTCTTATTGAAGAGCCGGACGGGCAAGGCTACGACTGGATTAAGACAGAAACCGGCGAAATCGTAGCCTGCGGTCTCGGCGATTTCATCAACGCCTGGTTTTCGGGCGGGAAGGAGTAGCGGAAAATGCCTGTAACGGTTCTTGTGGGAATGCAGTGGGGAGATGAAGGGAAAGGGAAGGTTGTGGACCTTCTTTCCGAGGATAAGGATATAGTCGCCCGCTATCAGGGCGGAGCCAACGCCGGGCACACGGTGGTGATAGACGGGAAGAAATTCGTTCTCCATCTTATTCCTTCCGGCATACTGCGCGAGGGTAAAATCTGCGTTATCGGCTCCGGCGTGGTGGTGGACCCTGAAGCTCTTATGACGGAGCTGGAAGAGGTGAAAAAAGGCGGAATAGATGTCGAGGGCAGGCTCATCATATCGCCGCGCGCTCACTGCATTCTGCCTGTTCACAAGATTCAGGACGCCGCCAACGAAAATAAATCGTCCCAACAGAAAATAGGAACGACCGGCAAAGGAATCGGCCCAACGTATTCGGATAAGACCGCCCGCCTGGGGATACCGTTTTTTTATTTCAACGATACCGCCAAACTTACGGCCGCCGTAACCGCCCTGCTTGAGACGAAAAACTGCCTGTTCGAAAAATTCTACGAAAGCGGTTCCCACTCGGTGGAGCAGGTTATGGAATATCTCAACAGGGTCGCACCCGGCATCCTTCCGTATATCGGCGACACCCGGTCGCTCCTGCGGGACGCCATCATCGAAGGGAAGGAAATCCTGTGCGAAGGGGCGCAGGGAACCATGCTCGATATAGATTACGGCTCGTATCCTTTCGTAACCTCGTCCAACACTATTTCGGGAGGGGCTTGCACCGGCCTCGGCATATCGCCCCGAAAGGTAGACAAAGTTATAGGAGTAGCGAAAGCTTACACCACGAGAGTCGGCGAAGGGCCTTTCCCCACCGAGCTGAAGGATGAAACCGGCGCTCTTATTCAGGAAGAAGGCAACGAATACGGCGCCACCACCGGCAGGGCCAGAAGATGCGGGTGGTTCGATACCGTCGTGGCGCGGTACGCCGTGGAGATAAACGGAATTGATGAGATTGTGCTCACCAAGCTTGATGTGCTGGACAGGCTGGATGTTATAAAAGTCTGCGTCGGGTACGAAGTGGACGGCCGGAAAATAGACAGAATTTCGGACGATATTTCCATTCTGGAACGCGCCCGTCCGGTTTACTGGGAGTTCGACGGCTGGGACGAACCGACCGCCGGCGCACAGAAACCGGAAGACCTTCCCAAGCGCGCCCGGCAGTATGTGCAGTTTCTGGAGAAATCGGTAGGCGCTCCTATCACAATCGTCTCTACCGGCCCCGGCCGCGAAGCCGTTATCCGGCTTTAAACCGGCTCCTTTCCGCTAACCGTTATTGTTGCGAAAGCCCAAAGGGGATACTATTTGAAAATGGAAGCAAAACATGAAAAAGCCGGGAAAAGAGGCTGGGCTGATTCGCACGCCCACCTTAATCATCCGAATTTCGACGGCGATATATCGGAAGTAGCCGAAAAACTGGCCGAAGAGCGGTTTCAGGTTCTCAACGTGGCGTTCGATCTCCCGTCCGCAGAAAGGGGTATCGAGCTTGCCCGCACATATCCCCACATGAAAGCGTCCGCAGGAGTGCACCCGCACGATGCGGAATCGGTTTCGGACGACGCGCTCTCCCGCATACGGGGGATGGCAGAGGATGAAAACGTTGTCGCCATAGGCGAAACCGGGCTGGACTATTTCCGTAACCGCTCGCCGAAAGAGGCTCAGAAGAAAATTCTTGTCGAGCATCTGAAAATTTCCAGAGATTCTGGCAAGCCGGTAATCATCCATTGCAGGGACGCTTTTGACGATATCCTTCCGATTTTCAGAGAAAATTTCGATCCTGATATCGGCGGTGTTCTGCACTGCTTTTCTGAAGGGGCGGACGAAGCAAGGAGAGGGCTTGAGCTCGGTTTTTACATATCGTTCGCCGGCAACGTAACTTATAAAACCGCCGGCAGATTGCGGGAGGCGGCTAAAGTGGTGCCGGCAGAAAAACTTCTTATCGAAACCGATTGCCCCTATCTCGCGCCACAGCCGATGCGGGGAAAGAGAAACGAACCGCTTTTCATTCAAGAGACCGCGAAACTGCTGGCCGAAGTGAGGGGCGTAACCGTGGAGGATATTGCCAGAGGCACAGCCGCCAATTACCGCGCGCTTTTCCTGAAAGAGGAGCCGGAGCAGGCCGAAATAATCTACTGGATACGAAAATCCCTTTACATAAACGTAACGAGAAACTGTTCCAACCTCTGCACGTTTTGCTCCCGCGTCGATTCTCCTTTCGTGCAGGGGCATTACCTCGGCGTGGAGCGCGACCCGACGGCGGAAGAAATCCTCTCGGCAATCGGCGACGCCCGCCCGGATGAGCTTGTATTTTGCGGGTTCGGCGAACCGACAATGAGAATGAAAGTGATAAAGAAGGTCGCGGCGTCAGCGAAGCAAAGAGGCCTGAAAGTTCGGCTTAACACGAACGGGCATGGCAGTCTTATCAACGGCAGGGATATCGTGCCGGAACTGGAAGGGCTGGTGGATGTGATTTCGGTTTCGCTTAACGCGCCGGACAAGGAGAGCTACAATCGCATCTGCCGGCCGGCCGACCCGGAAAACGGTTTCCCCGCCATGCTGGATTTCATCAAACGGTGCCGGGATGTTTTCGAGGTGCAGGCTACGGCAGTCGATCTGCCCGAAGGGGTTGATATTCCGGCCACCGAAAAACTTGCCGAACGGCTCGGCGTGAAATTTCGCCTGCGCGCCTACGACATGGTCGGCTGAAGTTTTTGCGAAAAACCTGGCCGCTGGTGATTAGAATAAACCGGATATGATTCGATTCAGCGTTATATTGAAAAGCGGGCGATGAAGTTTTTTATCGCCGCCGGCGAGGAATCGGGCGAGATATACGGCGCGCGCCTGATAAAAGAAATCAAAAAACTGCATCCCGATGCGGAGTTCACCGGCCTCGGCGGAGACCGCATGATGAAGGAAGGACTGCGCCTTCTTTATCATTGCCGGGATTTGGCGGCGATAGGCCTCGTGGATATTCTCAGGAAAATTGCATATTTCAAAAGCGTTATCGACGGGCTGAAAAATATTATTAGGGAAGGCGGTTACGACGCCGTAATCCTCATAGACGCGCCGGAGCTTAATTTCCGAATCGGCAAAGCGGCGCACGAAGCCGGCATCCCGGTTTTTTATTACGTCTGCCCGCAGTTGTGGAGCTGGCGCACCTACCGCGTCAACTCCGTCCGGCAGTGGGCCGATACGATGCTGGTTATCCTGCCGTTCGAGGAGGAGTTTTACCGCAAACATAACGTGAACGTCAGGTTCGTCGGCCATCCCATGATTGAGGAGATAAACCCGCCTGACGACAGGGACGGTCTCCGCCGGGAATTCATGCCGGACTCTTCTAAAAAACTTGTAGGCCTTCTGCCGGGAAGCAGAAATGCCGAGATAACGCATATCCTGCCCCGCCTTATCGAAACGGCCGACATCGTATATACCCGCAGGCGCGACGTCGGGTTCGTTATGCCGATTGCGCGCGGTCTGGATATCAGCCGCGTACGCGAACAGGTGGGGCAAAGAGAGTTTATAAACATAGTGAGAGGCAGGTCGCACGACGTTATGGCCGCGAGCGACATGCTGATAACGAAATCCGGCACGTCAACCCTCGAAGCGGCCCTGATAGGCGTTCCGATGATAATCGTTTACCGCGCCTCTTTCCTTTCCTATTGGTTCGCGAAACTTTTAGCGCACGTAAAACTTGCCGGCCTGCCGAACCTTATCGCAGGCAAGGAGATAGCCACCGAGTATCTTCAGCACGCGTTCCGGCCGGAGGCTGTGGCGGGCGAAGCTCTGGCGCTTATCGGCGATGACGAACTGCTTAAACGAAAAAAGGAAGAGCTTGCGGACGTCCGCCGTCAATGCGGTGAGAAAGGAGCCGCCGGCAACGCGGCTGAATATATCGTCGAACGGATTAAAACTCTGCGTGCCGGGAAGAACGGCTGATGTCCTATATTGAATCGATAATTCTCGGCGCGGTGCAGGGGCTTACGGAGTTTCTGCCGGTGAGCAGTTCCGGCCATCTTGTGCTTATGCAGTCTCTGCTCGGTCTTAATGAGCCGATGGTTTTTTTCGATGTTCTTATGCATGTCGGCACAGTGGCGGCGGTTTTTGTAGTTTACCGCACCGAGATAGCGCGGATACTGGCCGATACGTGGCGCGCCATTCCCGGCGGTTTTCGTGATTTCAAGCGGTTCCCGCAGGCGAAAACGGCGCTTATGATAATACTGGCCAATATCCCGACGGCGATAATCGGCCTTACGCTTGAGCATCCGTTTGAAAAACTCTTCGGCTCGACTCTTGCCGTCGGCGTGATGCTCCTCGTCACCGGCTTTATACTTTTCATCACCGGCGGAATGCTGTTCGCCACAAAAGGTCTGCGCGATTCGGACAGGGATGAAACCGACATGACTGTGCGAGACGCGCTTATCATCGGCATTGTGCAGGGGTTCGCCATCACGCCGGGAATCTCCCGCTCCGGCATTACCATCGTCACAGCTCTTTTCCTCGGCATAAAACGGGAGTCGGCCGCCCGGTTCTCGTTTCTGCTTTCGATACCGGCTATCCTCGGCGCGCTTATGCTGAAACTGAGGCATACCGCGATAATGCCTGCAGAAATGCCGGCGCAGGCGGTCGGTATGGCAGTATCGTTCGTGGTGGGAGTCGCCGCGCTTATCTGGCTGATTAACATCGTGAAAAGAGGGAAACTGGTATGGTTCAGCTGGTACGTCTGGGCGCTGGGACTTCTGGCGATAGCCGGGAGTTTCATTTTCCGGTAACGCTTCGGCTTTTTCGATTTTTTTGGGTACGGTAAATAATTATGAAACGTGGTCGGATAGTTATAAAGGGCGCGCGCGAGCATAACCTGAAGAATGTCGATCTTGAACTCCCGCGCGACAAACTTATAGTTTTCACCGGCATATCGGGGTCGGGCAAATCGTCGCTCGCGTTCGATACCATCTACGCCGAGGGGCAGAGGCGGTATGTGGAATCGCTTTCCGCCTACGCGAGGCAGTTTCTGGAACAGATGGAAAAACCGGACGTGGACCTCATAGAAGGGCTTTCGCCCGCCATATCCATAGAGCAGAAAACCACCAGCCGAAACCCTCGGAGCACCGTAGGCACCGTTACGGAGATATACGATTACCTGCGGGTTCTGTTCGCGCGGGTCGGCACGGTGTACTGCTACGAATGCGGGCGGAAGATAGAATCGCAAACGGTTTCGCAGATAGTCGATCGGCTGATGATGCTCGATGAAGGAACCCGCATCCATGTTCTCGCGCCGGTCGTGCGGGACAGGAAGGGCGAATACAAAAAGGAGCTTGAAACGCTTCGCGCAAAAGGGTTCGTGCGGGCGCGGATAGACGGCGCACTGCGGAGCCTCGACGAAGATATAATCCTCAAAAAATATTTCAAGCATTCGATAGATGTTGTTATAGACAGGCTG
>JAJRYM010000177.1 GCA_024275775.1 Nitrospirota bacterium | reverse complement strand
TCAAATATTAATTCCGCCGAAGTGCTTATGGCCATGATAGATTCCTTCAACAGGATTCTTTCAAAAGGCGGTGAAGACGGCGTTACGGGATTTTACGTAAAAAACGCTCTTGCAGGAAAGACACAGACCCTAAAAAGACTAAAGGAAATCAGACAGACTCCGCCCGCTCCCACCGTTCTTTCCAGCGAGTCTCCTGCGGGACCTTAGGATTAGTTTCTTTCAGTCCGGGTTACCCGCCGCTTGTCGGAGAATCTTCCTGACTTATCGGTGCCGCTGAAATATCGCCATTGGCGTCAAGAACGTACACGGTGTTTACTTTGTCCCGCAGGAATTGCTCCTTAAAACTAACTTTGGCGTGATGGGAATCAATAAAAGTAATTGTATGCGCCGCCCTCTTTTCAAGAAAGAAAGCGTACGGCTCCTTGCCTCCGTTCACGCTGATAATGGCGGAAACCATACCTTCATCCGCTTTCCTGAAAATCCCGGCCTTAACCACGAGAGGAGATCTCTCAACCGGTTCTTTAGAGAGAATTTTTCCGGAAGGCGCCGAATCATTTTCCGACGCCAGCAGGAGGCTTTTGCATCCGGAACTTTTCATAAAGACAACAGCTATGAAAAAAGCGAGAAGAATAAATTTTACGTCAAAATCGGTTCTTCTCCCGTAATGCCCGCTGTTGCGGCCACGAACCCCCACATTGCCCCCCGCTCTTATAATTCTACACTTCGGATTCGGCAAAAGTCGGTGACTTTTGTAAAATCAGTTTAAGCTAAACGAATCTTTCGACATTATAAGGTAAATCTCCCTTTATAATGCAAGAGCCAATTTTATTTATCAGCACAAATCTTGGACTTCCCGCCATCTTTTTCTTATCGTGCGCCATTCCTTCAATAACATCGTCAATGGAAACCGACCTCGGCTTCACAACCGGCAGGCCGTAAGCCCCTAGAAGATTTTTTATCCTCGTTACGCTTTTTTCGCCGCAAAGGCCCAGCCTGCGGGAAAGCTCGGCGGCCATTACCATTCCTATGGAAACCGCCTCTCCGTGCTTCAGCCGTTTAAAATCCAGGGCTGTTTCAATACCGTGGCCAAAGGTATGGCCGTAGTTCAGTATCGCCCTCAACCCGGCCTCTCTTTCGTCTTCGGATACGACATCCGCCTTTATGCGGCAGGATTTTCTGACGATTTCCTCCAGAAACACAGGTTTTCTCCGCAGAATTTCTTTAACAGATTTTTCAAGAAAACCGAAAAAACTCGGGCTTTTTATAATGCCGTATTTGATCACTTCCGCCATTCCGCACCTGAACTCCCTTTCGGAAAGGGTTTTTAAAGCAGAAAGATCGGCCAGCACGGCGCGCGGCTGGTGAAAAGCGCCTATAAGGTTTTTCCCTCCCGGATAATCAACCCCTGTCTTGCCTCCCACCGAACTGTCCACCTGCGCGAGAAGTGTGGTGGGAGCCTGGATACAATCTATACCGCGCATATAGGTGGCGGCCGCGAACCCGGCGATATCGCCGACGACGCCTCCGCCCAAGGCAAAAATCGTGTCGGATCTGTCGAAACCTTTTTTGACAAGAGCATCGTAGATTTTTGAAACCTGAGCGAGATTTTTAAAACGCTCGCCGTCCGGAAGAATAACAGTTTCGGTTCTGAAACCGGCTTTTTCAAGAGATCGCCGGCATGTTTCTCCGAAAAGGCCGTTAACCTTTCGATTGGTGACTATCGCCACTCCGCCGCCGCGCGCGATTTTTTTTACGAGAGGCCCGCAGTTGCCGAGAACACCCTCCCCTGCTTTTATGCTGTATGACCTCTCACCGAGGTTTACTCGTATTTCGGCCAATTTGTCGTACTGATTAAGGTAGAACTATTGCCGGCACCGTCAGGGGATTGCCCGTGTCATTTTCCACTACGGCCGTTACGGAAACAGAGGCGCCAGCATTCCCGCTGATGTCCACCGAGGTCGAAGCGTTGCCGTTGGCATCCGTCAGAACGATTACTGCTGTCGACAGGCCACTGCCGGTGAAAGTAACGGACACATCCTTCGCCCCTAAGGGGTTGGCGGAATTCCATACATGCGCGGCCCAAAGAGCAGAACCGCCCGATATAACCGCGCCCGGCGCAACGGTAAGAGTAAACTGGTATGTGGTCCCGTTGGCTATTACAGTCTTGGGGCCTACGCTACTGCTTGAACTTTCGTTGTCAGCCGCGCTCCCGCATGACGATACGAACATAACCAAAACAAGCAAAACTCCTTTAACCAACTTTCCACTGAATTTTCCGGTCATACGATTCACCTGCCTTTAAAGTATTTTGGGAGTGATAAAAATCAACAGTTCCTCGCCTGCTTTATTTTCAATGTCATTCTTAAACAGCCAGCCAAGAACAGGTATTTTGGAGAGAAAAGGAACTCCGGCGTTGGATTTCGTCGTGCTCTCCTTGAAAAGGCCGCCTATAACAGTTGTGTCGGAATCTTTCACAAGCACCTCCGTTTTGGCTTTTTTAGTGAGAAGAGGAGGCGGAGCGCCCGGCAGAGCGTTGGCGAAATCGGGCTCATCCTTTGTGGCATCAATCTCAAGCCGTATAAATTTATCCTGAGCCACGTGCGGAGTGACCTTCAGCGAAAGCGAGGCTTTTTTGAACTGTGTCTGCGTGCCGTTCTGGGAGATCGTCTGGTAAGGAATCTCTCTGCCGCTTTCGATTAAGGCTTCGGTATTGTTCATCGTCGCTATTTTCGGCATTGAAAGTATTCTGCCCTTGCCTTCGTTCTGAAGGGCGAAAAGTTGCAGATCCAGAAGAGCCGTGTTGTTTACACTGCCAAGTTTGATGCCTATCGCCGCTGTGGGAGCTCCCGATATTGGAAGGTTGATGAGATTGCCGGCCGTGCCGGACGCATCCCCGGCGGCTGAAATACCGCTTAGCCCGACCGTTTTAGGGAAAGACGCGCCGGTTGAGGTGCTGTATCTCCCTCCCCACTTTACGCCGAGCTCTCTCGCATAGTTTGAAGAAAGTTCCACAATTCTGGCTTCAATCAGAACCTGCTGGGTTCTTTTATCCAGCACCTCTATAAGCCTTTCCATTTCCGACAGCTTTTCCTTGGTTTCCTGAATGATAAGCGTATTGGAGCGCTTGTTTACGTCTATTGAACCTCGATCGCTTTTTATTGTATCGAGATTGGTTTTAAGTTTGTCCACTGATTCATAATTGATCTGGAAAATCTTGAGGTAGAGTTTTGCCGCCGCCGCTCCGGATTTTTTTGTGGCGGCGAGAAGTTTGCTTTCTTCCCCCAGTTCATCAAGGGTGGCAATCCGGACTATATCTCCGGTTTTACTCATGCCCAGCTTATTATTTTTAAGAATAATTTCCAGCGCAAGATCCCATGGAACGTCAACTAGCCTGAGAGTTACTTTTCCTTTTACGTTATCAGAGGTGATTATGTTAATTTTCCCAACCTCGGCTATTATTCGTAAAATGTTCTTGACCTTCGCGTCCTGGAAATCCAGCGAAATTTTTTCTCCGGTGTATTCGTCGCCGGCTTTCTCTTTCCCCGTAATTACCGTTAACCCGACGCCCTTCTCTTTCTCCGGCTCTTCGGAAGCGGAAGCCAGTATGGCCTGACTGCCTATATCCAGAATAATCTCGCCCGGCCGCTGGAAAACGTTTGAAGAGGTTGGGTCATTAAGGTTCGCCAGCACTTTCACGATTCCGCGGGGACGGGTCGCAAACTGGAATCCCGCTACGTTTTGCACAAGAGAATCCTTGGCTGTTACGTCCAATAATTTTTCATTTTTCTTTTTCATTTTAGCGTTGAAGATATCAAGGGTGATTCTGTTTTTATCCATTTTCCTGATCATCCTGAACCTGGGTTTCGGACCCCTGTATGAAATCACAACTCTTGCCAGGCCGGACATCTCTCTGAGTTCCAGGCCGGTTATCTCCGTTTCATCTTTTCTAATCGCTCTTTCTCCGACTGCTACGCCTTCCAGCGGTTGCATGCGCACCATAATGGAACCGTCATCCAGCCGGTCAACCTCATACTTCACGGACTGATTCAGGAAAATCTCAATCCTTGAATTTCCTGTCTGCATAAAATGCGTGGCAAGGATTTTCGAGGCAAGGCCGGCGCCGAGTTCGATAGGCGCGGTAAATGCCGATGCGTCGATTCCCGGCAAATCAAGCACCAGTCGTTTTGGATTTCCCAGCCGGAAAACCGTGTATTGAATCTTGTCGCTGGCTTCTATCGCAATTTTCAGTTTTCCGTTTTTCGATTCCGGCTTTATGCGGGTGAGGAATTTTTCATGTGCTATTTCGGCCGGCTCCGTCTTGGAGATTTTCTTGTATGTCGCGCAAGCCGGGCCGATTAGCAAAAGGAACCCCAATCCCCAGATGAGCAATCTTCCTTTTTTCATTTCTATTCTTCTTTCTTCTTAAGCTTGACTTCAGTCGTGACCACCCTGAACCCCTTAATAATGTCCTTCATCTGCTCTCTTAAAATCACCCTATCAAACGTAATATTAACCGTTTTTCCACAGTTTTTGCCAATATACATTCCTTTTTTCAGGATATAGCCCTTGCCGTTCGGCGTTTCAATTAGAGCCAGATTGTTGCCGGTGCGTATAATGCCCACCAAACTGAGAGAAGAGATATCGAACGACTCAAGGAATTCCCTTTTTCGTTTGGAGTCGCATATCTTCTGTCTGGGCGTAAGTTGGGCAGTATCCTTCTCGTCACTACTTTCAATCAGCGACTGGAAAGGGTCCCTTTTGCCTGCTGGGTCGTACGGGGGCGGCAACGCTCGGAAATGCTCTTCAATCTGTCGGAAAAGCTCGTCTCCTTTTTCTGTATCAAGAACTTCTTTTACAGTCATGCTTTTCTTTACGGGCTCTTCAACCGTTTCCTTTTCTTTTTTTTTAATCTTTCCATCGAGAGAAGCTGTTTTTTCAGGTTGGGTAACCTTTGTCTCTCCGCTAACAGCTTCCAACTCAGGCCTGTCGGAAGCTTTGGCCGCAACATTTTTCGCTTTTTCCATAGCTCTGCCGAAACCTGTTTTAGGCTCTGCATGTGCTGTGAACACGCCCGCTGAAATAATCAAAAGAGACACGGTGCAGAGGATAAACGCCATTCCGGAGCTCCTGCGCCCTTCATCCCTGTATTTCCCCGCTTTTCTCATAACCTATTTCTTTGCCCCTTCCGGAGACGGCTTATCAACTCTCGCTTCCAGGAAGCGGTAAGTAACGGCGGTGCATTTAGCCAGAACCAGCGTTCCCTGCGAACCTTTTGCGCTCCTTTGCTTGTATCTGGAAATGTTCAGGCCCGAAATTGTGATTATTCTGGGCATGCGCCGTACTTGGTCGAAAAAGGAAACCAGATTATGAAAAGGCCCCAGCATTTTCAGTTTAACAGGCACTAAGGCATAAAAATCTTGCGCTTTTTCTTTTTCGGGCTTAAACGTAAGGAATTTCAAACCGGACTGAATCCCAATATTGGAAAGCTGATCTAGCAAATCAGGAATTTCCTTTTTACCGGGCAACTGCTCTTTAAGGGTTGCAAGCTGGCTGTTCAATTGTGCTATCTGCCCCGTAAGTTTGGGCATATTTTTTTCAAGGTTTCTGTTTATCATCACCTTCATGCTCGTTTTTGCCAAATCTTCCGAAAGCAAGCCGGTTTCGGCCATTACGCCCTTTATAAACAGGAAGAAAACAAGTAAAAAAATGATGAGCGGAATTACGACGACCATAGCCCAACGCCCCTTGAAATTGATGGGAGCAAGTTTAGCGTAAGGAATTTTGTCTAATATATCCTCAATGGCTATTTCAATACTATCAAGGATATCAGCCATTATCCTTTTTCTCCCGTTTTCGAGTTCTCCTCGCTTTTGGCCGGCTCCTCGATATCCCAATGCGTGGTGATAATGAACGTCTTCAACTCTTCGCTCTTAATAACACGGCGCTGTATTTCGGAAAGCTCAACCTTGGAAAAATATTTCGACCCATCTATGGACCTCATAAGCTCCGCGACAGCCTGGCTGGAAAAAGTGTA
>JAJRYM010000176.1 GCA_024275775.1 Nitrospirota bacterium | reverse complement strand
TTTGCCCACTCTCGCTCGGCTTTTCGCCTCGCTCCATTGGGCTCCACTCGGCTGTTCCGCAAGCGGTTGCTCCCTCATCGGTCGCAATCACAGCCTCGGTTTCAAATCCTCTCATCCTATTGCTATGAAGATTTGAAGATGGTCGGGATGAGAGGATTTGAACCTCCGACCCCTCGCTCCCGAAGCGAGTGCTCTACCAGGCTGAGCCACATCCCGTACCGAACAAGCATACTAGCATAGCGGACAATGCTCCGCCATAAAGTGATGGTCTATTTTTTTGGCTACGCTTTTTCGTGCGGAGCGGCGGCGTGCTTGAGCCGGCTTTTTTCTTTAAGCCTCGCTCTACCCCATGTAAACGGCCCCGACGCCGCGTAAACAAACGCAATAAGGAAAAGCATCAGCTCCGGCAAAACCGCGATTATATATATGCCCAGAACCATGAACACAAGGATGCCGAACGGTTTTCTTTTGCCGAACTCGAACTTTTTCGCGGAAATGTACTTGAAGTTGCTAACCATCAGGAAGGCCAGAATGTAAACGGCCATCACCAGAATTATCGGGTGCAGTTTATCTATGGCAAGCAGGTCGTTAGCCATTATGACCATCGATGCGATGAACCCCGCCGCGGCAGGTATCGGAAGTCCGATGAACCTGTTTCCCACAACGCCGGTTTCGCTCTGTGTATTGAAGCGCGCCAGCCTTAACGCTCCGCAGATAGCGTAAAGGAAAGCCGCCATCCAGCCGACCCGCCCGTAAGGCTGAAGCACCCACGAGTAGGCAAGAAAGGCGGGCGCTATTCCGAACGACATGAGATCGGAAAGCGAATCGTACTCCATGCCGAACTTCGAGGTGGTGTTGGTAAGGCGGGCTACTTTACCGTCCAGGAAATCCAGAAAACCCGCAAGGATGATGGCCCACGCGGCGTTGTAATAGTGTCCCTTAAAAACGGCTATGAGCGCGTAAAACCCGCAGAAGAAACCGAGCGTGGTGATAAGCGAAGGAAGCAGAAAAACGCCTTTCCGCAGTTTCTGGCTTACTGTGAGCAATTCTTCTGTACTTCTATTCATTTCAGTTTAATTTTACCATTAAAAAAGCCGTTTTATGAAATCAGCCGGGCGATGGCCGAGGATCCGCCGTAAACCTTATCGCCCTTTTGCACCAGCAGTTCCGTGCCGGACGGCATGGTAACGTCCATGCGCGAGCCGAAGCGTATCAAGCCGTATCGCTCGCCCCGAACGGCCGTATCGCCTTCTTCCGTGTTGCATATAATTCTTCTGGCAATGAGGCCGACAATCTGTTTGACGGTTATTTTACCGTAATCGGAATCTATCACCACTACCGAACGGGAGTTTTCTTCGGATGCCAGATGATTGAACGCCGCCAGGAATTTTCCGGGGACAATCTCCTTTCTCACAACTTTTCCGCTCACGGGGTACCGGTTTATATGGACATTGAACACGGTAAGAAAAATTGAAAGCCGTATCCGCTTTTCGCCAGTCGTATCGTCAAACCAGTCACGGTCTATCCTCGCCACTCTGCCGTCCGCCGGCGATACCACAAGATTCGGCTCTTCCGGTATCTTTCTTTCCGGGTCGCGAAAGAAGAAGAGTACGAATAATGCCAGCAGGCTCAGCAGGATGGATGTCGTGCCGAATCCTAATACAAGGAGGATACCCGCCGCGATAACGAGCGGGATGAAAAACCTCCAGGCATCACTTGCAATCCTCATATATTCTTGATTCCCGGATAAATGAAATTACAGCAACCTGTCATTGCGAGGAGCGCACAGGCGCGACGCGGCAATCCCACAAGCAATGAGTTGAGATTGCCACGCTTCCTTCGGTCGCTCGCAATGACAATTACTGAGTCTGTTTTCAATAGCATATGCTTATTTCACTTTCTTAACCGGGAATCTATGTCCTACATCAGTCTTCGATTTTTGTCCCTATCCACGGCATCATAGACCGCAGGGATTCGCCGACTTTCTCTATTTTGTGAGCGGCGTCGTTTCTTAACCGGGCGTTGAACACCGGCTTGTTCGCCTTGTTTTCCAGTATAAACTCGCGCGCGAACTCTCCGCCCTGTATTTCGTCAAGAATTTTTCTCATCTCCTTGCGCGTTTCCTGCGTGATGATGCGCCTGCCTCGTGTTATGTCGCCGTATTTGGCGGTGTCGGAAATCGAGTAGCGCATGTTGGCGATGCCCCCCTCGAAAATCAGGTCCACAATCAGCTTCATCTCGTGAAGGCACTCGAAGTAGGCGACTTCCGGCTGGTATCCGGCGTCGATAAGTGTATCGAATCCCGCGCGGATGAGTTCCGTAACGCCTCCGCAAAGCACGGCCTGCTCGCCGAAGAGGTCTGTTTCGGTTTCCTCCTGAAAAGTGGTTTCGATAATTCCGGCCCTCGCGCCGCCGATGCCAAGCCCGTAAGCAAGCGCAATATCCTTAGCCTTGCCGGTGGCGTCCTGTTCCACGGCCACGAGGCAGGGAACGCCTCCGCCTTCGGCAAACTGCCGCCGTACCAAATGACCCGGCCCTTTGGGAGCGATCATGAAAACGTCAACATCTTTTGGCGCGACTATCTGCCCGAAATGGATGTTGAACCCATGCGCGAAAGCTATCGCGTCTCCAGCTTCCAGATTCGGGGCTATTTCCTCTTTGTAAAGGTCTCCCTGTATCTGGTCGGGTACGAGAATCATAATAACCTGCGCCGCTTTGGCCGCTTCCGCCACCGGAACGGATTTCAACCCGGCCTTTTTTGCCGATTCGTTAAACCGGCTCTCCGGCCTCAACCCTACTATAACGTTAACTCCGCTGTCTTTCAGGTTCATCGCGTGGGCATGCCCCTGCGATCCAAACCCGATTACGGCAACGGTTTTGCCGCCCAGATTTTTCAGGTCAGCATCTTTTTCATAATATATTGTCGCCAATTTCTTTTCCTCCTTATTTGCCGTTATTCTTTGTCCCTGGCTTCGCGGTGAGCATTCTCACCCCTCGCGAGAGAGCTATTTTGCCGGTGCGCGCCACTTCCTGCAGTCCCAGCGGTTTTATCATCTCAAGAAACGCCTCCACCTTTTCCGTAGAGCCGGTAATTTCAACCGTATAAGTTTTCGGACAGACGTCAACGACTTTCCCCCGGAATATCTCCGTCATGCGAAGAATTTCGGGACGATTCTTCTCCGTCGCGTTAACCTTTACAAGCATCATTTCGCGGTCAACGTATGTTTCGCTTGTAACGTCGCGAACCCTTATAACGTCTATCAGCTTATTAAGCTGTTTGTTTATCTGCTCGATAATCTTATTGTCTCCGCGGGTTACTATCGTCATGCGCGAAACGGAAGGGTCTTCCGTGGGGCCGACGGTAAGCGACTCTATGTTGAAGCCTCGTCCCGAAAAGAGCCCCGCTATGCGCGAGAGCACACCGAACCTGTTTTCAACCAGCACTGAAATAGTATGTCTCATAATCTACACCAAAAGCATATCGTTAAGGGCCTTGCCGGCGGGCACCATCGGGAAAACGTTTTCTTCCATTTCGACTACGAAGTCGACGAAAACCGGTTTATCGATAGACAGCGCCTTTTTGATAACTTTTTGCACCTCGGAAGGTTTCGTTGCCCTGAGGCCGACCGCCCCGTACGCCTCGGCCAGCTTTACGAAATCCGGAAATTCGGTCATGGTGCTGTAGGAGTACCGTTTCTTGAAGAAAAACTCCTGCCACTGCCGCACCATGCCGAGCGTGCCGTTGTTCAGTATGAAAACCTTGGTCTTGAGGTTGTACTCAACCGCCGTCGCAAGCTCCTGGCTGTTCATCTGAATACTGCCGTCGCCAGCGATGTTGATGACAAGCCGGTCGGGGAATGCCGCCTGCGCGCCCAGCGCCGCCGGAAAACCGAATCCCATAGTACCCAATCCGCCGGAAGTCATAAAAGTTCTCGGCCCGGTGAATTGCAAATATTGCGCCGCCCACATCTGCGCCTGGCCTACTTCCGTGGCGAAAATGGGGTCTTTTCCTTTTGTAAGCTTATCAACCATTTCCAGAACGTACTGCGGCTTGATTGTATCCTTGGAGCGGGTGTATTTCAGCGGGTTGGCTTTTTGCCATTTGCGCAGAGTCTTCAGCCATTTGTCGTGCTTATCCGCCCAGTCCGTATGATCTTTTTTGGCCAGATCGTTGAGCCCGTGCAGGATATCCTTAACGTCGCCTACTACGGGGATATCAACGCCTACGTTTTTACCGATGGAACCGGGGTCTATATCCGCGTGGATAACCTTGCTGTTAGCCGCGAAAGCGTCCAGCCTTCCGGTAACCCTGTCGTCGAATCTCGCGCCGAGGGCGATAATAAGATCGGTTTCGTGCATCGCCATGTTGGCTGTGTAGGTTCCGTGCATGCCGAGCATGCCGAGCGAAAGCTCGCTTTTGCTCGGGAAACTCCCCAGCCCCATAAGCGTGGTCGTAACCGGTATTCTGCTTTTCTCTGCGAATTTTACAAGCTCTTCACTCGCATCGGAGGTTATTATTCCCCCTCCAACGTAGAGAACCGGCCTGTGGGCGTCCTGTATCGCTTTGAAAGCTTTTTTAATCTGAGCGGGATGCCCCTTATACGTCGGGTTGTAACTCCTGAGCGCAATCGACTCCGGGTAGGCAAACTTCGCTTCGCCCGTAAGGATATCCTTGGGCAGATCAATAACAACCGGCCCGGGTTTCCCCGTGGAGGCGATATAAAAAGCCTCCTTGATGGTTTGCGCCAGGTCGCGGGTATTCCGAACGAGGTACGAATGCTTGGTGCACGATCTGGTGATGCCGATGATATCAGCTTCCTGGAAAGCGTCGTTGCCGATAAGAGCAACCGGAACCTGGCCTGTGAATACAACCATCGGTATTGAATCCATGTACGCGTTGGCGATGCCGGTAACGGTATTTGTTGCGCCGGGGCCGCTGGTAACAAGGCATACGCCGCACTTGCCGGTCGCGCGGGCATACCCTTCCGCCATGTGAGCCGCCCCCTGTTCATGTCTTACCCGGATATGCTTGAGCTCCGAATCGTAAAGGGTGTCGTAAATTGGCAGAACAGCCCCGCCAGGGTAGCCGAAAATCAGCTCAACCCCTTCAGCCAGCAGGCTTTCAACAAAAATTTGGGCGCCGGTAAGTTTCATTTTTTCCTCGTTTGCTTTTTAAACGATTAAGATTAGCACATTGTTAAAATTTTGCCAAAACCGTCATGGCATTCGGCGAAGAGCCCTCATCCTTCAAGAACGGTGCGGGAACAGTTAAACCGGCTTTGTAAAAAGCGCAAAGATTAGCGCGGGGCCGGATTTCGGAGATTGAGGCCGAGGCAGAAATATTTTTAACTTTTTGGCGACCGTTATGATTCTGGTAGAATCTAACCGCTATGGATGAACATGTTTTTGAAGCTTTGGACAAAGATGAGAGGAAACTCGCCAAGGTACTGCTGAAGAATAAACTCATCACGGAAGAGAATTTCCTGAAATACCTTGAATTCAAAAAAGTGCATGACGACAAGGGCAAGCAGTTTATAGGCCAAGTTCTTCTCGACCTGGGTTATATGCAGCAGAGCGATTTGGATACGTTCGTAAAGGAACAGCAGGGGCCGTATCTTAAGTTCTGCGGGACGCTGGAAGAAGAAGGTTTCCTTATGAAGGAAGATGTTGCAAAAATAAAGAAGCTGTCAGAGGAAGCCGGCGCGGATATAGTTCAGCTTGTGCATGATCTCAATATAATGACCAAGGACAATTTCATAAAACTGTTTGAAAAACGCGCGGGTGGGCGGCTCAGGCTGGGGGACTGGCTTAAAATGAGAGGGCTGGTTACGTCCGAACAGATTGACAAAGCCAAAGAAATCCAAACGGTGAACAATTTTTCCGATTATCTTGCCCTGAACGGTCTGGTAAAGGCAGAGATTGTAAAGAAGATCAAGGATAAGCTGGGTATCGTTTACTAGATTTTCCGGGTTTTCCCGTTAATCTTACTTTTGCCGGGCGGCGAGCAGTACCGCGTCTTTCACGGCGTCGGTAGCGAGAATAACAAGACGGTTCAAATCGGCCCTTCGATTTCCTGTCGAAACGGCAAACAGCGTATCGCCGTCGTAAAGGGTATGCGAAGGATGCACAGTCTTTGCGATGCCGTCATGTGCCACGGAGGCGAGGCGCGCCGCGTCGGCCGCGGTTAGGCGTCCGTCCGTGATTACCGCTCCTATTATCGTGTTGCCCATGGGAGATACGTCTGCATCGGCTAGCCGAAAAGGGCGTGTTTTCCCGTTTTTGTCACTTGCTCCCGCAACGATATTTCCGGTATCGGGATCAACCACGTTCCCAAAACTGTTAACGACAACAACGGCGCAAACCGTAACTCTTCCCATTTTTTTCACAACGATGCCCGTTCCACCTACGTCCGGTTTAAAATGCTTTGACCATTTACCGATTGTGGCTCCGGCGCCGGCTCCCGTCTGCCCGGACGCAGGGGTTGAGTAGGATGCCTTTTTGCAGGCTTTAAGGCCGTCGCCCGCCGAAGGAGCGGTTTTTTCGCCTACACTGCGGTCGTAAATCACAGCCGCCGGCACGATTGGAACAACATCGCCACCCATGCGGAAACCGGCGCCCTGTTCCGCCAGATATCGCATAACTCCATCGGCCGCGGCAAGGCCGAAAGCGCTTCCGCCGGTAAGCAATATTCCGTTCACCCTGTCGACAAGACAGGCGGGGTCGAGCAGGGCAGTCTCTCTTGTGCCGGGTGAGCCCCCTCTGATTTGAACGCCGCATACGGCGGGGGAATCAAAAAGAAGCGCCGTACAGCCGGTGCGCGCTTTTTTATTTGTAAAATGGCCTATTTTCGTGCCAAGCGGTTTTAAGGAAACTGTTTCCGATTTCTTCATCTTTTTCTCCGTTAAGGATTTTACTCTATAAAAAGCCTAACTTTCGGAAAATAAGATTGGCCGTACAACTGTTTGCCGATTTTTGCTAAAATCCAGCTCATGAGATGGAAACTGGCTTTTAGGGATAGCGCCGATATCCCTTTCGACTGGCGCGTGAAAGGGTTTGAGCTGATTGACAGCCAGGACAAATTTATAGCGCCGGTTTACGATCTGCTTGTTGCGGAAAAGGGCGGCGAGGTTCGTTACGTCGCGGCTACAATGGGAGGCCTTATGGGAATAAGAGGGAAGTCGCTTATTCTTCCCGCCGAGCTTATCACCAAAGGCGGCGCCGGCACCCTGATGGTTAACGCAAGCAACTCGCTTTTAAACGACGCTCCCCTGATTGAAGATATTGAGAACCCCTCGCGTAAGGAAGAAGACGAAGTTTTCCGTTATTTCGGATTAAAGCCGTACTGGGAGGGAGTAGAGGAACCGGAAGAGGATAAGGAAAGCGATGACGAAACATCAACAGACGATTCAGCAGGAAATGAAAACAAAGATTCTTAACCGTCCCGCATCTGAGCTGGCTTTTTACGCCCTTTTGATTGTGGGCATAATTATATGCATTCTCACCGAACTTGAGAAAGTCTCCCCGCTTGTACGGGAGCTTTGCGGCGGCGAGAACAGCGGCTGTTCAGAAGTGTCCGCTTCGGATTACTCGAAACTGTTCGGCGTTTCACTTGGAATCTGGGGGCTTGGCTCATATCTGGTTCTCGGAGGGCTGTACGGCTATCGCAAGTCTTTCTCGGTGCTGTTCGCATCGGCCATGCTTGGAGCGGAAATATATTTCGTTTATCTTCAGGTGGCGGTCATACATGCTATCTGCAGACTCTGCATGGCCAATTTCGCAACGGTTTTAGCGCTGGCGGTTCTTTTGCTAGCCACTGCCTGCCCGGAAAAGAACAGAGAGCAATTCAGGGCGCAGGGCGTGGTGGTGGTTCTTGTTTCCTTCCTGCTGTTTTTCATCCCACAGCGGCTTACCACGGCTTCCACGCAACCGCCGTCCGACGTTTTTGCGAAACGGGTGGATTCCATAACAAGCTTGGGCGACCCCGCGTCGAAATTCCGGGTTGAAATTTTTACCGATTACGAATGTTCGCACTGTGCCAAGTACGAGGAGACGGTTAAAAGAATAATAAAAGAATATCCGGAGATTTATATCGTCTTCCGCGATTTTCCGCTCTCTTTCCACAAGGTGTCTCCCATGGCGGTAGCGTATGCCGGCTCTATAGCCTATTTTCAAGGCCGAGAGGCGTACTGGAAGGCGCGGAATGAGATTTTCGAGCATCAAAAGGATATTTACAATTACCTTGCCCCGCGGTACGAAATGGTGAAGCAGACTTCGGAGATGAAAAAAGCGGTCAAACGCAAGGTTGACGACGATATTAAAATAGCTCGCCGCCTGTCAATCGACAGCACGCCCCAAACGGCGATATTCAACGACGGCAGGCTGGTTAAAAAACTCGTAGGCCATATTGATTTCTTCAAGATAAAGCCGGAGCTGGACAAACTGACAGGCAGAGCGGCTTCCGTAGATGGCTGAACCGGATACTTCGCTTAACGTAAAACAGGCCGAAGCGGTTGCCCATGATAAAGGGGCGGCTCTGATTCTCGCAGGGGCCGGTTCCGGCAAAACAAGGGTAATAACATCGCGGGCGGTGAGGCTCATTTCAGCAGGCGTAGCCCCGTGGGCGATTTTCTGCGTTACTTTCACGAACAAGGCGGCAGGGGAGATGAAGAGCCGGATAGCTTCCATGCTGGGCATTGACACTGAGGGACTGTGGATATCGACGTTTCATTCGGCCTGCCTGCGCATTCTCAGGGAAGAGTATAAAAACGCCGGGTATTCCAGCATGCCGGTTATTTTCGACGCCACCGACCAGAAATCTCTCGTGAGATCTATCGTCAAGAATATGGGGAGAACGGACGCGGAACTGCCGGCGAGGAAAATCATCTCTTATATCAGCCGATACAAAAACGATATGAAAGGGCCGGACGACCTTCTTGAAGACGCTAAAAATCCTCAGGCAAGGGAAATCGCCGAAGCGTTCAGGCGATATCAGGAAGAGCTGTACAGAAATAACGGCGTAGATTTCGACGACCTTCTGGCGGTAATAGCAAAACTTTTCCAGGCGCGCCCGGATGTGCTTGCCGGGTACAGGGAGCGTTTTCACTACATAATGGTGGACGAATTTCAGGATACCAACGCCGTTCAATATCTGCTTGTAAAACTGCTGGCGGGGAAGGAGGGAAATCTTTTTGTCGTGGGCGATGACGACCAGTCCATCTACCGCTGGCGCGGCGCGAAGGTTGGCAACATTCTCGGCTTTGAAAAAGATTTCCCGAACTGTCTGGTAATAAAACTTGAGGAGAATTATCGCTCGACCGGCAATATCCTTAAGGCGGCGGGGGAAGTAGTTAGCGAGGTGGCGGGAAGAAAAGAAAAAACTCTCTGGACCAGACAGCCGCCGGGGGAGGCGGTGGCGGTTGTAACGGCTGAAAACGAGACCGCCGAGGCGGACTTTATCGTTCGCGAAATAGTCCGGAACGTCGATGCGGGAAAATTACCGTACCGCGATTTCGCGGTTTTCTACCGCACCAACGCGCAGTCCCGCGTGATAGAGGAATGTCTTACGAGGCGAAATCTTCCGTACAGGATTTACGGCGGATTGAAATTCTACAGCCGGAAGGAGATAAAAGATGCTATGGCCTGGTTCAGGCTCGCCATCAACGAACACGACGAGGTAAGTTTTCTGCGCGCTGTATCGTCGCCTCCGAGAGGAATCGGTTCGATAAGTCTGTCGAAGCTTAAAAGTCTGGCCGTTTCAAAAGAAATTTCCATTCTTCGGGCCTGCGCGGAAGCGGAAAATGCCGTTACGCGCTCATCTGAACGCAGGCTGATGGAGTTTTACGAGATAATAACGGATATACGCAAAAGGATGGAAACGGAGTCGGCGGCCGATATCATAAAGTTTACCCTTGAACGAAGCGGAATGATCGCATGGCTTCTGGAAAAGAAAACCTCGCAGGATATCGCCCGCGTAGAAAACCTCGAAGAGCTTACTTCCGCGCCTCATAAGAATGAAAAACTTACCGCGTTTCTGGAAAGGACAACCTTGCAGTCGGAAGGAGACGATGTGGAAGAGTCGAGCGACCAGGTTTCACTGATGACTCTTCATGTTTCCAAGGGGCTTGAGTTTCCGGTTGTGTTCATAACCGGCATGGAGGAAGGGCTTTTTCCTCATTTCAATTCGATGGAGAGTTTCGAGAGCTTAGACGAGGAGCGGAGGCTCTGCTACGTCGGCATGACGAGAGCCATGAGAAAGCTTTATTTAACACGCGCCCATAATCGGCTTATCTTCGGCCAGCGGAGATACAATGAACCTTCGCCTTTTCTTGAGGCGATACCGGAAGATATCTCGGAGAGGAAGTTTTACGGCAAAAGGGTCCTTGCGGCCAAGAGAACTGCGCCCGGCGGAGCGGGGATAGCCGCGAAAAAAACCGTCGGAAAAAACGGTTACTCAGTCGGCAGGAAGGTCCTTCATGAAATTTTCGGACAGGGAATAATAAGGAAGTGCGAAGGTTCAGGCGACAACATGAAACTTACCGTCCATTTTCGGCACGCCGGCCATAAAAAACTGTTGAGCCGGTATGTTAAACTTTCG
>JAJRYM010000175.1 GCA_024275775.1 Nitrospirota bacterium | reverse complement strand
GATTAGCTTCACTGCGTTCGCAGAAACTTCGCTTTGATTATTATAGGTAAGGAAGCTCGTTTTCGAACCGCCACATTCGTGTCGGTTCAATTCCCGCACTATCATCACAAAAAAACAGCAACAACCCTGCGGGTCGCTCTGTTTTTTTGGTGCCGGAGGTCGGAATCGAACCGACATGAGGTTGCCCCCGCGGGATTTTGAGTCCCGTGCGTCTACCAATTCCACCACTCCGGCAACAGAAAATGATTTTACATCGGATTGATGAAATCCTGAAAGCAAAACTGTGCCCGGAGATGCGGGCGGGGAAGAATATCGGGCTTTCAGCGGGCCGAGGGCCGCAGGAGGGGCGGGGGTATGCAGGGACTGTTTGTTTTAGACTGTTTTGCCCCGGAGTAGCCGCCATACGGAACGGTAGCTGGTTATTCTGCCGCTTTGGTCGCGGACGGCTGATACGTTCAGCAAAACATCGACTGCCCCGCCGTTCTTCATTTTAAGTTTCAGTCCGGCATTGAAAATTTCACCGGTCTCGAGAAGCATGGGAAACCATTTTATCGTAAGCAGTTCGACAGATTCCCGCTGGTACATCGTCAGGACAGGGCGGCCTATAATTTCCTCTTTCTCATAACCGGTAATTTCCGCAACCTTATTATCGCATTCGATGATATTCCCGGTTGAGGCATCGACCGAGAAAAACATATCCATTGGCGTTTCGTACGAATTGCGGGATTTCGATCCGAATTTTTTCAAGGCGATAATTTCGGCCGCAATCGCGCTCTCTTCGGTAAACGGCTTTTCAAGCACGCCCGTTCCGCCCGGCTCAACATCAGAATCATATAGTCGGTTCATCTGTTCATCCTCCAAAAAATTAATATTGCTTCGTTTCTACTAACCAAATGCTAATCGGGAGGCATTAAGGGGGTGTGAAGATTAAAAAAATGTTTTCCGGTCTGAACGGAAAGTGAAAAGCCGGAAAATTCCGGCGAAAGGAATTAGAACGAGAGGAAGGCTTTGCCGGCAAGCGCGAGATATTTGGCGGGCATGAGGCCAAGCACGAAAATTCCGACAACCGATATTAAAAGCGCGACGGTAAGCGCGGGCGGAGATTTGAGCGGCGGCAGGTCGGCCATATCCGAAGCCGGCTCTTTCATATACATCTGCACCACCAGTTTGATGTAGTAGTAAACGCCTATGGCCGAGTTCAGCACGGCCACAAGCACCAGCCCAACGTGCCCGGCGTTAACGGCCGACATGAAGACGTAAAACTTCGCCATAAAGCCGGCCATCGGCGGTATGCCCGCAAGCGAGAATACGAGGATGCTCATCGCGGCGGCCAGAATGGGATTTCTGTAAGCCAGCCCGGCCAGCCCGGCCATGCTGGTATCCTGCTCGTTTTTCCGCGCGACGAGCGCAAGCACGCCGAACACGCCGATGTTCATGAAGGTATAAACAAGCATGTAATACATAACGGCCGATGCCCCGCCGGTGTTTGCCGCCGTAATGCCGACAAGCGCGTAACCGGCGTGCGCGATGGACGAAAACGCCAGCAGGCGTTTTACGTCCGACTGCATGAGCGCGGCGAGGTTTCCGATAGTCATCGTCATAATTGCCAGCACGGATATCCACATAACCCAGTCGATCTGCAGGAAGCTGAATGCCTCTACGAGAATCCTCATCATGGCGGCTATGCCTGCGGCTTTCGGCCCGGCGGACATGAAAGCGGTTACCGGAATCGGCGCGCCCTGATAAACATCCGGCGTCCACTGATGGAACGGCACAGCCCCTATCTTGAACGCGAACCCTACCATCAGCAGTCCGACGGCGATAGTGAGAACGGTTATATTTGTCGGGTCGGCGGCTATCGCGTGTGAGATTTCCACCAGCCGGGTATGGCCGGTAATGCCGTAAATAAGCGCCATACCATAGAGGAGGAAGCCGGAGGCGAACGCGCCCAGCAGGAAATATTTCATCGACGCTTCGTTCGATTCAAGCCTCGTTTTCGTATAGCCCGCCAGAATGTAAAGCGAAATGGAAAGAAGCTCCAGCCCCATGAAGATTGTAATCATGTCCGCGCCGCCCGCGAG
>JAJRYM010000174.1 GCA_024275775.1 Nitrospirota bacterium | reverse complement strand
GGTTCATATAATCGTTTTTGTAACCGATATAATTCTGCGAGGATTGCAACAGTTTCCTCACCTCTTCCTCCGTCAGGTCGCGCACCGGTTTGGCGGGGATGCCGAGCGCCAGCGTTCCTGCCGGAATTTTTTTGCCTTCCGTTACGAGAGCGCCCGCCGCGATGATGCAGTCCGATTCGATTTCCGCCCCGTCCAGAAGCACCGCCCCCATCCCGATAAGCACCCGCGAACGGATTACGCAACCGTGCACGGTTACCGAATGCCCCACGGTAACATCGTCTTCCAGGATGGTTGGAAAGGTGTTGTGCGTTACATGCACAACGCAGTTATCCTGTATGTTCGTGCGGTCGCCTATGCGGATGTAGTTCACGTCGCCCCGCACGGTCGAATTGAACCAGACAGACGAATCTCCGCCGATTTCCACATCGCCTATAATCTGCGCCGATTCCTCTATAAAAGCGGTTGGCGCGATTTTAGGCAAAATTCCCTTATAAGGCTTAATCATTGTTGGAGTTTACCGCAAACCTTCCAGGCTTTCCACAGCGGCTTGTTGACTTGCCGTAGCGGAATTCACATAATCAACCGATGGACGCAACGTCAAAGATAATCACCTGCGGATGCAGGTTCAACCGGTACGAATCGGCCGAAATAAGCAAAAAACTTTCGCCGGATTCCGGCAGGCCGATAGTGATGATAAACAGTTGTGCCGTTACAGCAAAATCGGAGGCCAAAAGCAGGCACGCCGTCCGCAGAGCCGTGAGAGAAAACCCCGGCGCTTCCATAGTCGTCGGCGGATGCTGGGCCGAGCTGGACCCCTCGGCCGTTCGCGCTATAGAAGGAGTCGATCTCGTTCTAGGCAACGAGGAAAAGTTCAGCCCGGCTGATTTTCTCGGAGGCGGGGAGAAGGTGAGAGTCGGCTCTGTAATCAATGCGACGGAATTTATCGAGACCGAGCCGGACCGCCCGGCCGACAGAACATCGGCCTACCTGAAAATACAGAACGGCTGTGATGAAACCTGCTCCTTTTGCGTTGTGAGGCTGGTGCGCGGGCAAAGCAGGTCGGCAAGGCCGGAGTTTGTTTTAAAGCGGATTGAGAGGCTTGTCGGCGAAGGCGCGAAGGAGATTGTTTTTACCGGCATCAACCTGGGGCAGTACGGGCAAGACCTTACAGGCGACCCCTCGCTCGCGGAGATTCTCAAAACAGCCGCGGGTCGCCATCGCAGAGTCCGGTTCCGTTTAAGCTCGGTTAATCCTAACGACATAACCGACGAGCTTATAACCGTTATGGCGAACAACGAAAACATCTGCCGTTTTCTGCATATTCCGCTACAGTCCGGCAGTGATGAAATCCTGCGGGGCATGCGCAGGCCGTACAGCTCGGCGGAATACCGCGCGCAAATTGAGAAAATATCTGCGCGGCTTCCGGGGCTGGGGCTGGGGTGCGATATCATGGCAGGCTTCCCCGGCGAGACGGAGGAAGATTTCAGCTCGTCGCTTAGCCTGCTTCAGGAGCTTCCTTTCACCTACGCCCATATTTTTGGTTATTCGCCCAGAAAGCAGACCGATGCTTTTCGAATGGCCGGAGCTGTGCCGCCCGCCGTTAAAAAGGAGAGAGTTGAAAAACTGAAATCGGTTTCGGCCGAAAAGAATCTTCGCTTCAGAGAAAGCCTCGTCGGCAAAACGGTGGAACTGCTTGCGGAAAACCGCCACGGCAAGGACGGTTTCTTAAAAGGAAAAACCGCCGAGTTCATTAACGCGGAGTTTGAAGGTAATGAAAAACTTTGCGGAACGCTGGTGAAAATCCGCGTGGAGAGTGTTACGGACGG
>JAJRYM010000173.1 GCA_024275775.1 Nitrospirota bacterium | reverse complement strand
TTCGGGCTTCCGGCCGATTACGATCCGATTACGAAACTGGCGGAAGAGCATAATCTGTTTGTGATGGAGGATGCGGCCCAGTCGTTCGGTAGCGTATATAAAGGAAAGCGGGTTGGGTGCCGGGGCGACGTGGCGGCGACGAGCTTCTTTCCGGCCAAGCCGCTTGGATGCTACGGCGACGGCGGGGCCGTCTTAACGGACGACGCGGAGATGGCGGAAAAGCTCCGCTCCATCAGAATGCACGGGCAGGGAGCGAATCAGTACGACAACGTGAGGATAGGGCTGAACGGCCGGATGGATACCATCCAGGCGGCGATACTTCTGGTAAAGCTGGCCGTCTTCCCGGACGAACTTATAGCGAGGGAGCGAAACGCCCGCAAATATACCGCCCTACTTGAATCAGCCGTTACGACCCCCTATATTCCCGAAAATTTTCAAAGCGCGTGGGCGCAGTATTCGATACTCAGCGACAATAGGGAGCAGATAATCAAATCCCTCAAAGAAGAAGGCATACCGGCCGCGATTTATTACCCGAAGCCTCTCCACCTGCAGAATGCTTTTGCCGGGCTCGGTTACAAGGCGGGCGATTTCCCTGTAAGCGAAAATGTTTCCGGGAAAATTTTCAGTCTGCCGATGCACCCCTATCTTTCGCCGGAAGATATAGAAAAAATCGCCGCCGCCGTTATCCGCGCCCTCAAATAGTCGTAACGCGCCCTCAAGCAGTCGTAACGCGCCCCGCCGATTGCGTCGGTCATTGATTTAGCCGGCAGTCGCCGTTAATTTCCTTCCTTTCGGAGGGGAAGCAAGTATAATATTCCTTTCAATTTTTGGGAGAGATATGATTCATAAACAGCGAACTCACAACTGCTGTGAACTGCGCGCCGAGGACGCAGGCACAAGCGTTACGCTAAAAGGCTGGGTGGACAGCAGGCGCGACCACGGCGGGCTTATCTTCATAGACCTGCGCGACCGCGAAGGCATCACACAGGTGGTGCTGAACCCTGAAATCGACCAGATAGCCCACCAGCAGGCGCATGAAATACGCAACGAATACGTTATACAGATAACCGGCGCGGTTTCTCTCCGGCCGGAAGGAACCAAAAACGGTTCTCTGAAAACCGGTGAGATAGAGGTGTACGCGGACGAACTCGCCGTACTGAACACGTCCCGCGCGATTCCGTTCCCGATTGACGATTCCACCGAAGTCTCCGAAGAAAGGCGGCTGAGGCACCGTTACCTTGACCTGCGCCGAGCGTCCCTGAGGCAGAAAATCTCCGACCGCTCCAAACTGGTGCGCGTAATCCGCTACTTCCTTGACGCGCATCATTTCCTTGATATCGAAACCCCCATGCTCACCCGCTCCACGCCGGAAGGAGCGCGCGATTACCTCGTCCCGAGCAGGCTTTCGCCGGGGCAGTTCTACGCGCTTCCGCAGTCGCCGCAACTGTTCAAGCAGTTGCTGATGGTGGCGGGGTTCGAGCGTTATTATCAGGTAGCCAAATGCTTCCGCGATGAAGATTTGCGCGCCGACCGGCAGCCGGAGTTCACGCAGATCGATATAGAGATGTCGTTCAAATCTAGCGATGAAATAATCGAAATAATGGAAAGCCTGCTTGAGCGGGTTTTCAGGGAGATGAAAGGGATCGATATAGAAACCCCCATCCCGCGCATTACGTGGCATGAGGCTATGGCGCGTTACGGCAAGGACGCGCCGGACACCCGCTTCGAGATGCTTATAAGCGACGTTTCCGAGCTTGCGGGCGAATCGGAATTCAACGTATTCAAAGGCGCAATCAAAAACGGCGGCGTCGTGCGCGGTATCGCCGTGCCGGGCATCACCGATTACAGCAGAAAAGATATGGAGCACCTCACCGACGAGGCAAAAATCCACGGCGCCAAAGGGCTGGCCTGGGTAAAAATAAACGCGGACGGTTCCTACACCTCGCCCATCGTAAAATTTTTCCCGGAAGGGCTGTTGGATAAAATCCGCCGGCAGATGGATGCGAAAAACGGCGACACCATGCTCTTCCTCGCCGACAGCGAAGGCATCGTCTGCGCGGGGCTGGCGCATCTTCGCCTTCTGCTTGGCGCGCGACTGCTTTTGATAGACAACGACCGGTTAGGGCTTGTATGGGTAACAGACCCGCCTCTCGTGGAATATTCGCCGGAGGCGAAACGGTACGTAGCCATTCATCATCCGTTCACCGCGCCGAAACCGGAACATCGGGAGCTTCTCAAGACCGACCCCGGCAAGGCTCTTTCGGACGCTTACGACATTGTTCTCAACGGCACGGAGATAGGCGGCGGTTCCATCCGCATCCATACCCGCGAACTTCAGCGCGAGATGTTCGAGGTTCTCGGCATCGGCGAGGAAGAGGCGAAAGAGAAATTCGGCTTCCTTCTGGAAGCGCTGGAATACGGCGCCCCGCCCCACGGCGGCATCGCGCTGGGGCTCGACAGGCTGGCGATGATACTCACCGGCTCGGAATCTATCCGCGATGTGATAGCCTTTCCGAAAACACAGCGGGCGGTTGACCTGATGATGGACGCCCCTTCGGACGTTTCGCCGGCACAGTTGAGGGAGCTTTCCATAAAGCCGGTTATCGGTAAGAAGTAGTGGTAAAAACCCGCTTCGCGCCAAGCCCCACCGGCGTACTTCATCTGGGCGGAGCGCGCACAGCGCTTTTCAACTGGCTTTACGCGCGCCGGCACGAAGGCCGGTTCGTTCTGAGGATAGAGGATACCGACAAGGAACGGTCCACGCAGGAATCAGTGGATGAAATTCTCGCTTCGCTTAAATGGCTCGGTCTAGATTGGGATGAAGGGCCTGCTTTTCAGTCGGAGCGCGGGGGAATTTATCAGGCCGGGATTGAGCAGTTGCTCGCCGAAGGAAACGGTTACCGCTGTTACTGCACGAAAGAGGAGCTGGACGAAAAAAGAAAAGCGATGCAGAAAGCCGGCACAAAACCGATGTACGACCGCGCATGCAGGCACAGGCATGACGGCGATCCGTCCCGCCCGCACGTGGTGCGGTTCAAGATGCCGCTTGCGGGCGAAACGAAGTTCCGCGACGGTCTGCGGGGTTACGTTACGGTAAACAACGCGGAGCTTGACGATTTCATCATCCGCAGGTCGGACGGTTCACC
>JAJRYM010000010.1 GCA_024275775.1 Nitrospirota bacterium | reverse complement strand
TACCGACATGCCGAGAATGGCGGTCGCGCAGAAGATTTTCACGAACCTAGATTCGTTCCCGCTTATGGCGATACCGTTTTTCATCCTCGCCAGCAACTTCCTTTCAACCGGCGGGGTGGCTTCCCGCATGATACGGTTCGCTAACGCGCTCGTAGGCTCGATGAGGGGCGGCCTTCCGATAGCGGGTATTCTTGCGTGCATTTTCTTCGCGTCGGCATCCGGCTCGTCCCCCGCGACAGTTGTGGCGATAGGCGCCATCATGATTCCGGCGCTTGTAAGGCACGGCTACGACGTGCGGTTCGCCACAGGGGTGATGGCCTGCTCCGGTTCGCTGGGCATACTCATACCGCCCAGCATCATAATGATTATTTACGGCGTCGCCACAAACCAGTCGATAGGCAAACTTTTCATCGCCGGCGTCGTGCCGGGTCTTGTTCTCGGCTCCATGCTGATAGCCGTTACGTGGTTCGTAGCGGGCAGAAGCGGCATGGGCAAATCTACGCCGTTTTCCTTTTCGGAACTCGCCGCCGCCGCTAAAGGCTCGTTTTGGGGGGTTATTCTCGTACTGATTATCATCGGCGGGATTTACACCGGCGTTTTCACGCCTACCGAAGCCGCCGCTGTGGCGGCCGTCTATTCCTTTGCCGTAGCGAAGTTCGTTTACCGCGATATGAGCTGGGCGGACGTGCCGCTGGTGTTGAGGGAATCGGCTTCGATGACCTCCATGCTTCTTTTCATAATCACCAACGCCATGCTGTTCGCGTTCGTTCTTACCTCCGAGGATATCCCCCAGCAATTCGCTTCCTTCATAGTCGATATGCAGTTGCCGCCGTGGGGTTTTCTTCTGCTTGTAAACATTCTTTTATGGTTCGCGGGCGATTTCATGGAGCCGAGTTCGATTATTCTGATTTTCGCGCCGATTTTTCTTCCCCTTCTTCAGGAAATGCATATAGACCCGATACATTTCGGGATAATCATGACGATGAATATGGAGGTGGGGATGATAACCCCGCCGGTCGGGCTGAACCTTTACGTAGCGTCCGGCCTGTCGGGGCTTGGGCTTACAACGGTTATGCGCGCCGCGCTTCCGTGGATGCTTGTAATGATTGCCGCTCTGCTTCTCGTAACCTACATACCGTCCATCAGCCTCTGGCTGGTGCATCTTCTCTACTAGCGTTCGATTTTCCTCAGCGCTTTCGCGCCCATCCGTATCGGAATAAACGTCACCGCCAGCGTGAGCGCTATTATCACGCCGTAACAGAAATAGACTTCCGCGCCGCCGACTTGGAGGGAGAGGAATTTCTCCGAAAAGTGCGCCCAGATGGGACGGACGCCCAACATTATCACTATACCTATGTAGGCAAGGCCGACGATCATGTAATAAACCGCGCCGGTGGAGGTCGCCAGTTCCGCTATGTTCTCGTGGTCGAAAACCGGATATATCGCCCCGAAACCGACCCCAAGGCCTGTAAGGCCTATAGTGATAAAGAATATCCCGGATACGGAAACCGCCGACAGGTACGGGTCCACATCGAGAAACATGTTGGATACAACAATGAGTATCTCCGCGAGCACAAGCAACGGCAGTAAATAGAAGAAGAATTTCCCCCAGAGGTAGCCGCTAAAATCGATCGGGGCGGATTTAATCACCCAGAACGATTTTCCCTCCACGGATGTGGTGGGGAAAATAAATCTCACGCCAATCGCCGCTATAACAATGCCGGCAAGGCCGATGTTCATTACGGAGATAAAATTTTTAATAAAAACCGTATGCATCGGCAGGTTGCGAATGTTGAAGATGTAAACGATTACGAGCGCGCCCAGAAGGAACATCTGCGTCCATTGCGACGGGTCGCGCAGAAAAACGCGCACGTCCTTCATCAGGATTGTCCGTAGAGGGCTGTCTATGAACCGCAAAAGTTTTTCAAAACGCCGCCACGCGGATACGCGAGGCTTGAACTGCGTTTCGTTCCGGCCGGAGTAGGCTACCGACCACCCGTGGTAGTAGAGCCTCCAGCCGATTAGGAAGCAGGCCGCAAGGGTTATGAACGCGCCAATCCAGGAAACGGCAATCCAGAAGCCCATCTCCGTTAAATCGGCGCGGACGCCGGAATCGAGCGCTCTGGCCGCCCACGTGCTTGGCAGGAACCAGTAGGACGGCACTTTGAGACTTTCAACGTACGCCTGAACGACTTCCATAGGTATCTTTGTTTTTCCGAGTATCTTTTCGGGCTGTAAAAAGCGGAGAAACATTATCAGCCCGCCCATGAACACCAGTCCGACCATCGTGAGGAACTGATGGGTTTTCTTGGCAGGGAAGTACCGCATGAGAAAAGTGGTAAGGATAACGCCCGCGCCGGCTGGTATCAGTATGAACGGGATTATCGTAAAAATCATGCCGAGGAAATAGATAGGCCCGGCAGACCACGTTGTGCCGAGCGCCACGAATATCGGTATGCCGAATATGAGGAACATCCACGAGCTGTTAAGCGTCGTCTGTATGAAGCGCGCGGCGAAGATGCTTCGGATGTTAAGCGGGGACGAGATAAGCAGGTCTAAATCGCGCGAGAGATAAAAGGTGCTGATGGAAGCGATGATGTTGGAAAAAACCAGCATGGCGAAAAAAGTGAGGCAGATGACCATGAGAAACTGTGGCACCAGTATGTCCTCGACTTCATCGGGGAGTGTGTAGATGTAATTGAGAATTCTTTTGAAAAACCAGTAGTCGAATATGAAAAAGAGAATAGCGAGAAAAGCGAGCATCTTCATGCCGCGCATTCTTTCACGCGTGGAAAATTTCAGAACGTTGCCGAGTATCCTTTTCCTTACGCCGTTTAAAAGAAGAAACTCTCTCATGCGGTTATTTTACAGGAATCGGCTCAGGTTCCGCCCCTGCGGATTTTAAGAGCCACGTCCAGCGCCTGCCGATGAAAAGCCACATCGTGCGCGCGGATAATCGCCGCGCCCCGCTCGACGGCCAGAAGATGCGCCGCAAGAGTCCCGCCAACCCGGTCGGCTGTTTCGGCGCCGGTTATTTTCCCGATAAACGATTTTCTGGACGCGCCTACCATCACCGGCCGTCCCATTTTCACGAATCTTTCGATGC
>JAJRYM010000172.1 GCA_024275775.1 Nitrospirota bacterium | reverse complement strand
CCGCCGCTTGAAACGGCCGCCACTCCGGCGGACGACGCCGTGGCCGCTCTTGAAAACCTCGGCTACAAGGGAGCGCAGGCCCGCAAAACCGTAGAGCAAATAGTCCGGCAGAATCCCGCCATCGATTTGGGGGAGCTGATAAGGGAATCGCTGAAAACCCTTTCCGGCTAGCTTTTCAGTTCGGCTATTACTTTCGCGTAATCGCTGGCTTTGAAGACGGCCGATCCGGCCACCAGAACTTCCACGCCGGCGTCACGCACCTCTTTGCTGTTTTTGGGGCTTATCCCGCCGTCCATTTCGATAACGGCCGAGGAGCCTGTCTCGGTTATCATCCGCTTGAGTTCGCGGGCTTTTTCGAGCGACGATTCTATGAAACTCTGCCCGCCGAAACCGGGGTTGACGGACATAAGCAGTACGAGATCCACGTTAGCGAGAATCGGTTCCAGCACGCTTACCGGCGTGGCCGGATTGATTGATACGCCCGCTTTTTTGCCGAGCGATTTTATGAGCTCCACCGAGCGGTGCAGGTGGGCGCAGGCTTCCTGATGCACCGTGATGTAATCGGCGCCGGCTTTGGCGAAGTCGGGTATGTAAAGGTCGGCGTTTTCTATCATCAGATGCACGTCCAGCGTGAGTCCGGTAACCGGCCTGAGCGCCGCCACGACCAGCGTGCCTATGGTGATGTTAGGCACGAAATGGCCGTCCATCACGTCTATGTGTATCCAGTCGGCGCCGGCTTTTTCGACCGCTTTAACCTCCTCGCCGAGACGCGAGAAATCGGCCGAGAGAATCGACGGGGCTACGATGGCCATGCCGGGTTACCTTTCCAAACAAGTTAGAACAAAAACCGCCCTGCCGTGAGCGGCCGGTTAAGCAGACCAGAGTTTATCATCGCTTTGTCAGCAATTCCAGATTTCCGGCCAAAAAAACAGCCAGCCCCGAAGCAACCATCTTTTTGCCCGACGTGGTATTCTTTGTCGTTAAAAAAGGAAAATGGTAAAAAAACTTAAACCCGGCGAAACCGCTCCGTTCGTGGCGCATCTTTCCGAACTGCGCGACAGGCTTATACGGGGCGCTATCTGCGTTATGATTTTTTTCGCGGTAGCCTGGTTTTTTTCCGATATTCTCCTGCAACCTATTGTAGCCTTGATGAAAGGCAGTAAGCCGGTTTTCATCAACCCGACCGAGGCTTTCTTCGTTCACATGAAAGTGGCCTTTTATGCGGCGCTGGCCGTTTCGATTCCTTTTCTTCTTTATCAGGCGTGGTCTTTCGTTTCGCCCGGCCTGCTTGAAAACGAACAGCGCTACGTTTTGCCATTCATACTATGCGCCACGGTTTTATTCGCCGCCGGAGCGGCTTTCTGCTATTTTCTGGTTTTGCCGTTCGGGCTCAATTTCCTGCTCGGTTACGGTGGCGGGCAGTTCTCGCCGATGATATCCATAGCGGCGCTGGTGGGGTTCTGCCTTACGCTCATGTTTGTTTTCGGCCTGATATTCCAGCTTCCTCTGGTGGTGATTTTTCTCAACCTCGCGGGGATGGTAACGGCGGAACAGCTTGCGTCTTTTCGGCCGTATCTGATAGTGATATCTTTTATTCTGTCTGCGATAATAACTCCGCCGGATATTTTTACGCAGGCGGTGCTGGCGGTTCCGCTTGTACTGCTCTATGAAATAAGTATTGTTCTTATAAGACTGTTCGGCAGGAAAGAGGATGGCGTTGAAAAATAAAAAAATCGCGCCCGGCAGACGGCTTATCGTGGCGCTAGACGTGCCGACTGCAAGAGAAGCGATGCGATGGGTGAGAAAACTCAGGCCAAAGGTGAAGATTTTTAAAATCGGGCTGGAGCTTTTCTGCGCCGCCGGGCCGTCAATCGTGAAAAAAATCGCCGGCGAAGGGGCGGACGTTTTTCTCGACCTCAAATTTCTGGATATACCGAACACGATGGCCGGGGCGGTGGCTGTGGCCGCGCGTTTGAAACCGTTTTTGTTGAATGTGCATGGTCTTGCCGGCCCGCAAGCCCTTTCGCTCTGCGCGGAAACCGTGAAGAAAGAGAACCGGAAAACCCGGCTGATAGCCGTTACTCTCCTTACGTCATACGACGAAGCCGAGGCGAAAAGAGCCTGCATCGAAACGCCGATGAAGGCGGCGGTTGCGAAGCTGTGCGGCGCGTCCCTGAAAGCCGGGCTGGACGGCGTGGTGGCTTCGCCGCTTGAAGTTAAAATGCTGAGGAAAAAATTCGGCGAAGATTTCATTATCGTAACGCCCGGCGTGAGGCCTGAATGGGCGGCGAAAAACGACCAGAAACGTATCGCCACCCCCCGCGACGCCATCAGGGACGGTGCGGATTACCTTGTAGTCGGCCGTCCCGTGCTTGGAGCCTCCGACCCGTTGAAAGCCGTGGAAATGATAATCCGGGAGATTCGGGAGGCGGTCTGAATGTCCGAGCTGAAGAGGGTTAAGATTGTCGTAAGCGGCGTGGTGCAGGGAGTTTTTTTTCGCTCGACCGCGGCTGAGCGGGCAAATATTATCGGCGCAGTCGGCTGGGCTAAAAACATGCCGGACGGCACCGTTGAAATAGCGGCGGAAGGAAGCGGGAAACAGCTGGACGAGCTTATCGAATGGTGCCGCCGCGGACCGCCGTTGGCCAGGGTTCTTTCCGTTGACGTTAAATGGGAAAAACCGACGGGTGAGTTTGATGCTTTTAATATCGCCCATTGACTCGCTATCCGGCTGGATTTACCATCGTTTTTAATAAAACTTTTTTGAGGGAAACAGCGTTGGACGAGAATGCAGACAGTCGGGAGGAGAGAACGGAAGAAGAGGAAACTTTTTGGCAAAAGTTCGAGGCGGTCTTCTTTCCGCTGGCGGCCGCTTTTGTCGGTATCGGTTACATCGTCGCCATACTGGTGAACAACCCTTTGAGCGCCGTTATCAGTTCGCCCCACGCGCTTATTCTGATGGCTATTTTTTTTGCTATAGCATTTTTCCCGCTCCGTTCGTTGTTCAGGTTTATGATGGAAAAAATCGGCAACGAGAAAGCACAGGTTAACTGATTATCGGAATTATATTGTGAACGGCCTAAAAATCATAAATAAAACAGGCTGTAACCTTTTAGCCTCACCGTAATGTATGAAAATATGCAAGCTGGGAAGGCGTTAACTGTGAATATGTCTTAAAAAAGAGTAGCTTGCATCTGGCATGCTGAATGCAACATAAATAAGATAAAAGAGGTAATTTCGAAAACTGGAGCCTGTAAAATATGTTTTATTGTAGAATTAAATAAGAGGGTTCGGCTGTTGGAGAGAAAATTATGAAAAAAACCTATCCTCCTTTCTGCAGGGGTTGCATAAACATGAAGAGAGGACTTTTACTGCAGTTGAGTTGCAGTCAAAAGTGTAAATACCATCCCGACAGGTCTATGCAGTGCTGGAAGTCTTTTTACATCAAAAAAGTAAATCTTCCCTGCTCAGACAAGCCGTCAAAACAGTAGGGGTGTAAAAACCATTCGTGCCGCACGGGCGGTAAAAGCGTAACGCCCGCATTTTTCCGTTTTATCGCCTTGTTCGGCGTAGCTTTTGGCATAATAAACAGCATGAAGAGAGTTAATTTCGTTCGGTGGCTTTCGCTTGTCGTAGCGGCGCTTTTCCTGTCAACCTGCGCGACGAACCCCGCTACCGGCCGGCGGGAATTCAGCATAGTAAGCGATAAAACAGCCAACGCGATGGGGGCGAAAGCTTATCCCCAGATACGCCAGGAATGGGGAGGCGATTACAGAGACCCGGAAATGCAGGCGTATGTCTCTTCCATCGGGAAGAGTCTGGCCGAAGTTTCCCATTCCCCTGAGCTTCCGTTCAAATTCCGGGTTACGAATTCCTCCCAGCTTAACGCCGTAACCCTTCCCGGCGGCCGCATATTCATTACGCGGGGCCTCATGGCCGAGCTGGAAAATGAAGCCCAGCTTGCCGCCGTAATCGGCCATGAAATAGGCCATGCGACAGCCCGCCACGGCCGGTCGGCGATGAGCAGAAACATTGCGATTCAGGCGGTCGCCACCGTAGCGTCGGCGGTTGTGGACATCGAGTCCAAAACGCAGGCCAGCCGGTTGCTGGGGCAGACGGCTTTGCAGGCAGGCCTCATCGGGGCGCAGATTGCGAATTTCAAATGGAGCCGGGATCAAGAGTATCAGGCCGATGAGCTTGGCGTGATTTACATGATGAAAGCCGGTTACGATCCTGACGGCGCCATTCAGGTGCAACAGCTTCTCGCGTCCAAGGAAAAGAAAAAACCGGGTTATTTTCAGGCTCTCTTCCGCTCACACCCGGTAAGCGAGGAGCGGGTAAAGCATGTAACCAATTATGTTTACACAAACGAAGCCGGGTATGGCATTTACCGTAAAGGTGACGGGCTGTTTGCCGAAAGGTACCGGGAAGAAACCCGCAAGTTGAAGGATATAAGCAAGGCGTACGAGCATTATCAGCTTGCGGCGAAATCTTTCAAGGAAGGGAGCGCCGGCGACGCGCTACGGGAAAATGAAAAAGCCATCGCTATGGCGCCAAAGGAAGCGGAGTTTTATATCCAGAAAGGCGATTTCGCTCTTAAATCCAAAAATTACGAAACAGCGTAAACAGCTTACCAGAAGGCCAGTGAGCTTGCGCCGGATTATTACAAGCCGTATGAACGGCTGGGACATCTGGCCAAAATACGCGGAAAGAACGACGACGCCGTGGCGTTTCACAAAAAAGCCATCAAGCTCAACGCCGGAAGCGGCAGGTCATACATAGAAAGCGGCTACGCGTATCTGGCAAAAAAGGATTACAAAAGCGCCGCAATTATGCTGGACGCGGGAACTAAGATTGAGTCCACGAACGGTGAAGCCTATACCGCTCTTGGGTACAGTTATGAAAAGCTCGGTCATCACAGGAACGCTTACCAGTCGTACAGGTCGGCCGCCCGCTACTCAAAAAACGGGAAAAATCGGGATATGCTTATACAGAAAATCCAGGATTATCAAATGATGTACAGGCGCTGAATTACGGAAAAAATCTGTACGGCGGATTATTATTCCTTGAGCGATGAATGCAAAAGCTGTTCAGTTCTGAAAACCGTCTGAAGCCTGGCGTTCCGGAAAGCGATAACGGTTCTGGAAATCTCGTCCATGAGCTGTGGCGAAGGTTTGAGCCTTGCCGCTTTATCGAAGCCTGTACTCGTTATTCTGTTCAGGAATTTCACCGCTCCGGAAGAAAGAGAGATAACATTATTTTGCTTTCCGCCGCAGGCGCGGCAGACCAGACCTCCTCGAGCCGGATCAAAAACCGGGTTGCCGTTCCCCGGCCACTCCTTCCGGCAGACAGCGCAGTGCCCCATAGAAGGCCGGTATCCGAGCGCGCTGAGGAATTTTACGTCGAAAAATCTGGTAATCCATTCCCGTTCCATCGGAGAAGACGAGTCGGCAAGCCGTTGCAGGGTTTGCGCTACGGCGTGGAAAGCGGCTCCATTGGGGTCTCCTTCCCGCAGGCCTGTTTCCACCGCCTCGTTGAGGTAGCAGGCACGATAGAATTTTTCTAGATTGTCTGATAGAGAGGGATGGGCGCGGATAATCTCGGCGCCGCTCAGTTTGAAAAGCTCGGCGTTTTCCCTGCCGAAAAACGTGATGCTTATCACATGAAACGGTTCCAGCCTGCCGGCGAATCTGCTTTTAAGCTTTCTGGAGCCTTTTGCCACCGCCCGCATTCTGCCGTACCGGCGGGCAAAAAAAGAGATTATCCTATCCGCGTCGCCCAGGTCGTAATGGCGAAGTATTATCGCTTCGTCTTTATAGAGAGGCATGGGACTTACCGGCGGAAGCGAAAAAAAGCGCGCGGCGGCCTGTTTCTACTGCCATGTTTAATAGCGCGTGTCAGTCATGGGATTTTATGACTCTTTCAACCTGCAGTTCATGTTCATAGGGGCCGTTCTGTTCATGGCTCACGGCGCCTGCCACGGTTATAACCTTTCCGATGTATGATTCGAGGTCTTTCATCTGATCGCCTCTTATGTAATAGGTGTTTTTCTTTCCGCGCCTTATTTTTATCGGCACTAGCTGGTAGGCGAATTCAGAATATTTAAGAAGCCTTCCGGTTACCGTAACTTTTTTATTATCGCCTGCGCGGTTTTTCACCTTCAGCGCTACGGCTTCGAGCGCCACCGGCTGGGGAAGATTCTTTACTACGGCGAACGCGCAATAGACCGATTTTTTAGGAGGGATGGAATAGTTCCGCGTTACGTGGCTGTATTCCGCGCGCGCCGTAATCACGCCGTTTTCCAGCCGGACGTTTTTTATTTTAAGTTTATAGTTGTCCATCGGGTTGGAAAATACCGCTATCGCCATGTAACGCGAATAATCTATGGAGGTGAGCCTTTTTTTGAGTATGGAAAGCCTGTAATGAGCGGGGCGGTTGTGAATTCCGCTGAACCGCCTGAGGAAATATTCCGCCCCCTGTTTCGATCTTATCGTATGAATTTGGGGAGGGGCGCTTATGGATGTCCCCAGCACGTTAGTGGGAAATGAATCGCGTATTATCTTTACGAGCCGCAGTTCCACGCCCCACGCCGGCGAAGCCATCGCCGCCGCGAAAATAAAAATCAGGAAAGTTTTTTTCATATCGTTAATTATAAAACCGCGCGTATTCCAGTTGGATAAAAATAATAGGCGCGTAAGAATACCACATGCGCCCAACACAAATATCAGGATGTTACAATGATGGACAATATGGCGTTCGCGGACAATATAAAGAACTGGAGCAGTAAATCGCGCAACAAGCTTATAGGCATAGTCGCGCTTATCGTTCTCCTTGCAATCCTGATTAAGGTTTCGGGCATTACCGAATCGTTTTCTTTGCCCGAGTTGCGCGCCATGGTGAAATCGTTCGGCATCTGGGGCCCTCTTGGATTCATTATCCTGTACGGACTGGCGATTGCCATAGGCACTCCCGGCACGCTTTTTACAATAGCCGGCGGGCTTCTGTTCGGGAGGTGGTTCGGCACCTTTTACAATGTTATTGGAGCCACGCTTGGCGCGAGCGGCGCTTTTTGGATAGCTCGGCTTGTTTCCAAAAAAACGATAATGGAAAGATTCGGCCATACGAAATGGTTCTCCGCGTTTAACAGCGGTATGGAGAAAAACGGCTTTAATTACATGCTTTTCGTGAGGCTTGTGCCTCTCTTCCCGTTTAACGGCATTAATTTCGCTTCCGGCATAACGCATATATCCTTCAGGAATTACGTTTTCGGCACGGCCATCGGCATAATTCCAGGGGCGTTCGTTTTTACCAACGCCGCGGTGGAAATGGGGGATTCGGCCATGAAAGGGTTCAAACTTTCTCCCGGCATGATGCTGGCCTTCGCCCTGCTGGGCGTGTTCGCGCTGGTTCCGATAATATACCGGCGTTTCAAGGGGAAGGATGTTCCCGCTATCGAGGAATAGGCGGGTTAAGCGCTCAGCATGGAGGTTGCCTTCGCAACGTCCTCTTTGCTTCCTATAAACAGCGGCACGCGCTGATGAAGCTGTTCCGGCACGATATCAAGAATTCTTCTTTCGCCGTCAGTCGCCGCCCCGCCAGCGTGCTCGACGATGAAGGCAAGCGGATTTGCTTCGTATAGCAGTCTCAGTTTGCCGGAAGGGTTCTTCACGTCGGTCGGATAAAGAAACAGTCCGCCGTATAGAAGGTTGCGGTGGAAATCGGACACCAGCGAGCCGATATAACGGCTTTTATAGGGACGCCCTTCAGCTTCATTATCTTCCTTGAAATAGTTCACGACCTTCCGTGTTTTTTCATCCCATCGGCAGTAGTTGCCTTCGTTGACGCTGTAAGTGCTCCCTCGCTCGGGAATTCTTATGTTGGGGTGCGAGAGGATAAACTCGCCGACATTCGGGTCTAGCGTGAAGCCGTGAACTCCATGCCCCGTAGATAACACCAGCATCGTGGATGAGCCGTAAATTACGTATCCTCCGGCTATCATATTGCTTCCGGGCTGAAGAAAATCGCTCAGCGTCGCGCCTTGTGAAGCCGATACCTTTCTATATATGCCGAAAATAGTTCCGATGCTTACGTTAACGTCTATGTTGGAAGAGCCGTCAAGCGGATCGAACATGAGTACATATTTTCCTTCCGGGTACTCCGGCGGAATATCTATGATTGCGTCGTTTTCCTCGGAAGCCATGCCGCACAGATGGCCGGTGTATTCCATCTTGCTTATGATGGTGTTGTTGGCGAAAACATCCAGCTTTTGCTGTTCCTCGTCCTGAATGTTCGTTGTTCCCGCGCGCCCGATGATGTTCAGGAGGCCGGCTTTGTTCACATGGTACGAAATAAGTTTAAGCGAAACGATAAGTTCCATGAAAAGAGACGAGAAATCGCCCGTGGCGGACGGCTGTTTCCGTTGCTCATCCATGATGAGCTTCGTAACGGTCGTCCCAATAGCCTGTTCCATGCTAAATCGCTTCTTTGCCCCTTTCGCCGGTTCTTATTCTAACAACTTCATCCACCGAACTTACGAAAATCTTTCCGTCGCCTATGGAGCCGGTGCGCGCAGTTTCCGAAATAGCTTCCACAACCTGCTCCACCTTATCGTTTTCAAGCACGATTTCCATAAGGATTTTAGGTATGAAATCTATGTGGTATTCAGCCCCTCGGTAAATTTCCTTGTGTCCCCTCTGGCGGCCGAACCCTTTTACCTCGCTTATCGTCATACCGGTAACGCCCAGTTCGTTAAGCTTGCTCTTAACGTCGTCAAGCTTGTGAGGTTTGATTATTGCGTCGATTTTTTTCATTTTCCGTTTATCCTCCTATGGTTTCTTCCGGATAGGCGTCTATTTTATGTATGGCCAGATCGGATCCCATCTCCTCTTCCTCTTCGGAGAGGCGGATGCCGATAACAGATTTGGTTATAGAGTAAACCCCAAAGCCAGCCCCCAATGCAATAATAATGGCTATCATGGAGCCTGTAAACTGGGATATGAAACTAACTCCGCCAAGGCCGCCGAAAGCTTTCTGCCCGAAAATGCCGCAGGCTATGCCTCCCCATGTTCCGCACAGGCCGTGCAACGGCCATACGCCCAGCACATCGTCTATCTTCAGCTTCGTTTGCTCCCACGTGAATCCCTTTACGAAGATTACGGCCGCCACCGCGCCGACAACCAGCGCGCCTATGGGATGGAAAACATCCGACCCGGCGCAGACGGCCACCAGCCCGGCCAGCGCGCCGTTATGAATAAAACCGGGGTCTCCGTCCGATATCAGCAGTGCGGCTATTATTCCCCCCGCCATCGCCATCAGGGAGTTAACGGCCACAAGGCCGGAAATGCCGGTGAGCGACTGCGCGCTCATCACGTTAAACCCGAACCAGCCGATGCAGAGCATCCAGCTTCCAAGCGCCAGCATCGGTATGTTGCTTACAGGAATGGGATTCGATACGCCGTTTGTCCATCTCCCTTTGCGGTTGCCGAGGAGTATTACGCCGGCAAGCGCTATCCAGCCCCCCATCGAATGCACCACAATTGAGCCGGCGTAGTCGTGAAGCGGCGCTCCGCCGAAACCGGCCAGCCAAGAACCTTCCTGGCCGAGCAATGTGAACCTGCCCCATACCATGCCTTCAAAAAGCGGGTAAACGACGCCGACGAAAATAGCCGCCGCCAGCACCTGAGGCCAGAACCGCGCCCTTTCGGCAATACCTCCCGAAATTATGGCCGGCACCGCCGCGGCGAAGGTTAGCAGAAAGAAAAACCGCACCAGCCCGTAGCCGCTGTCGGCCGAAGATATCGCATCCGCCGAGCCAAAAAAGTTGTGCCCGTAGGCTAAAGGAAAGCCGATAAAGAAATAGACAACCGTTGAGACCGCGAAATCGCAAATGATTTTAACCAGAGCGTTTACCTGATTTTTTTGCGAACCGTTCCAAGCTCAAGAAAAGCGAACCCGCCGTGCATGGCGAAAACCATCACGGCTCCCAGCATCATGAAAAGAACGTCGCCCGAAGTTTTTAGCGCCCCGATATCAGTTGTCATACATTACCCCCTTTTTTCTGATAATCGAGCGTATCAAAACACAATAAACAGTTTCCCGCAACCGACCGAAACAAAAAATTATCAGCCTTGATAACCGAGCGTACGGTTCAGCTATTTTCTATCGCTTCAATCACCTTTTCGGCGGTTATATCTTTCATGCAGATGTAACCGACAGGGCAATCGCGCTTGAAGCATGGGGCGCAGTCCGCGTATCCCTGAATGATTTTCACGTTCTCGGAGCGCGGAGCGGTTTTTTCCGGGTCGGTCGGCCCGAAAAGAGCGATTACCTTTTTACAGACGGCTCCGGCAACGTGCAACGGGCCGGAGTCGATTGCCACAACAGAGTAACAGCCGGCCATTACCGCCGCCATTTCGCCGATGGTTGTTTTGCCCGCAAGGTTGATGACCCTTTCGGCATGCGGTTCGGCCAGTTTTCCGGCCTCTTCGCGTTCGGAGGCCGTGCCGAACAGAATGATATTCCTGTCGGTTCTGTTCACCGCCAGTCGAACGAATGCCGCGAGATTTTCCAGAGGCCATCGTTTGGCGGGGCCGTACATGGCGCCAAGCGGTATTCCTATCGCGCCTTCCAGGCCGGGTATTGATTCCGCGAACTTCTTTTCAGTGTTGGTAAGGGGAAATTCCACGGTTTGCGCAAAATCGTCGGCGCCGAATATTTTTACGAGATTGAGGTAATAATCGATCATGTGCGCCTTTTCGGATTTTTTAACGGCGTGGGTTAAAAGAAACGACCGAAAATTACCGGTGTAGCCCAGTCTTATATTCGCGCCGGTTTTCAGCCCGTTCCAGGCCGACCTGAATGAGTTTGTTAAAAGTATCAGGGCGTCCACCCCTTTTGCGTTCAGTTTCCTGTGAGCTTCGGCTTCTGTCGCGCGCGAAAAAGGAATAACCTCGTCAACAAATTCGTATCGGCTGAAAAGGTTATCCAGCGCCCCTCTGCCGAGGAGAATCAGTTTATCCGGTTCCAATGCGCGGCTGACGGCCTTTATGGCCGGAAGCGCCATTACCGCGTCGCCAAGCCAGTTTGGAACTCTAACGGCAACCCGTTTTATATTTTCTTTTTCCGGTTTCACGGTATCGACGAAAGGTCCGCTTTGATTTCATGTTTTATATATTCTTCAAAAAGTTTTTTAGATTCCGCGATAACTTTTTCCTTCGGCTTTATCGACCAACGCCTGTGCGCCCATAGCCATAGCTCCGGGTGCCTGTTGATGAATTCGCTTTGTATGTCGGCCAGCATCTGGGAAACCATGAAAACGTCCTTTTTTGTTTCGCCGGTCGGCTCATATTCGATTGCGGGCAGTATGTACGCTGTATGGCCGCCGTCCCCGCGCGGGACAGAGAAGATAGGTAAAATCGGCGCGCCCGTGCGCAGATGAAAAACGGCCGGAGCTTTTACCGCCGGCGACCATAACCCCATGAATTTCACCCATACGGCGTTGAACGAGGCTTTCTGGTCGGTTGTTATTCCGATAATCTTCCCTTCCCTCAGCCCCCGCAACATCAGGCGCATTGCCTTTTCCTTATAGATTACTTTTATGCCGGTCGTCTCCCGGATTGATACCAGCTTTTTGTCCAGGTACCTGTTGTCCATTTCCCGTATTATCCAGAGAAACGGCATTCCAAGAAGCCCCACGGCGGAGCTGACCATCTCGGCGCTATGCTGATGAATAAAAGCGAGGATGGCGCCTTTGCCTTCCCCATAAGCTTTTTCCAGATTTTCTACCCCTTCGAAGCGTACGTATTTGTCCAGATTGTCTTCGGTTAGTTCGCTTATCCAGCAGAACTCCACCTCGGCCCGTATCACTAATACGACCGAGCGGAAACCTCTTTGCCTGAGTTTCTTTTCGGAGAGATCTGGATAGACTGCTCGGAGATTATCGAGCACCACCCGCCTTCTTTTCCGATGCAGAATCCAGAAAAGTGCGGCAACGCAGTACCAGAAAGCGTACACGAGTTTGCGCGGCGCCAGACGGTTTATTTCTATTATCGGCGCAAAAAGCAGATAAAGAAGGAGTTCCTTTAAAGGAGACCGTTTTTTGCTCAAATTTCTCCGACCTTTTCGGCGAAGTTTTTTAAAATCCGCAATCCCGCCTTCTGGCTT
>JAJRYM010000171.1 GCA_024275775.1 Nitrospirota bacterium | reverse complement strand
CCGACCGTCTTTTCCCCGAAATGGAAAATCGAGGCCGCAAGCGCCGCGTCCGCCCCCGCTGAGGTGAATCCCTCGTAAAAATGTTCCATGGTTCCCACGCCGCCGGACGCGATTACCGGGATATCGACGGCATCGGCAACGGCGCGGGTAAGCTCTATATCGTATCCTGCGCGCGTGCCGTCCCTATCCATGCTGGTAAGGAGTATCTCGCCCGCGCCGTAATCGCGCATCTTCCGGCACCACCCTATCGCCTCGATGCCCACAGGGTTGCGCCCGCCGTGAGTATAAACCTCCCAGCCGCCGTTTTTTCTTTTCGCGTCCACGGCCACAACTATACACTGCGTGCCGAACTTCAACGCCGCCTTTTTGACGAACTCCGGGTCGTTCACCGCCGCCGTGTTTATGGCGACTTTGTCGGCTCCCGCTTTGAGGAGATTGCGGATGTCGTCCGTCGTCCGAACCCCTCCGCCGACCGTAAGCGGCATGAAAACCTGCTCGGCCGTGCGGGAAACCACATCTATTATCGTTTTCCTTGCTTCATGGGAGGCGGTTATGTCGAGAAACGTCAATTCGTCCGCCCCCTGTTGGTCGTATATCTTCGCCTGCTCCACCGGGTCGCCCGCGTCCACGAGATTAACGAAGTTTATCCCTTTCACCACGCGCCCGTCCTTCACGTCGAGGCACGGAATAATCCGTTTCGTCAGCATCAAAACCGCCTTATCGCGTCGGAGAGGTTTATCGCGCCATCATAGACCGCCCTGCCGGTTATCGCCCCGGAGACACCTTCCACAAGGGAAAGTTTTTCCAGATCGGCCATCGAGGAGACACCGCCCGAAGCTATCAGCGGAAAGGGGGACGCTGAGGCCATTTCCCGCACCGCTTCGATGTTTACCCCCTTCATCACGCCGTCGCGGGAAATGTCGGTGAATACGATTCCGGCCAGCGGCCAGCCGGCGAGATTTCGGGCCAGCTCCGGCCCGGTAAGGGACGATTTCGTGAGCCACCCGTCGCCCGCTACCATGTTTTCCTTCACGTCTATCCCCGCCAGCACCCTTTTAGGGAACTTATCGGCAATTTTTCGCGCCGTTTCGCAGTCTTTAAGTAGCAGAGAGCCGAGCACTATTCTCTCAACGCCGGCGGAAAAGTAGAGTTCGGCGGTCTCAATATCCCGTATCCCGCCCCCGAGCTGGACGGAGCATTTAACCGCCCGGCAGATTTCCTCCACGACGGCCCGGTTTTTCGGTTTTCCCTCAAACGCGCCGTCAAGATCGACTATATGGATAAGCTCCGCTCCGGCCTGCTCCCACTTTCCGGCCTGCTCAACCGGATTTCTTGAGAAAACGGTCTCCCTATTCATATCCCCCTGTTCGAGGCGGACGCAGAGTCCGTTTTTCAGATCTATCGCCGGTATTATCAACATCGGCCGATTCTAACCTCCCCTTTCCCGCACCGCAATAGAAGCGAACATCGGCAGTCGGATTTCCCGGTGGAAACGGTTTAAAAAAGGTCTTGACCCTGTAGTATGGTACCGGGTTTACACTATGTTTTAAGAGAAGGAGAACCGTAAATGATGACCATAGGAACGCTTGCCGAAAAGACCGGCGTGGGGATTGAAACGATACGGTATTACGAAAGGCGGAATCTTGTTTTGCCTGTCGCGCGGAAAGCGTCCGGCTACAGGATTTTCGACGAATCGTCCGTCCATAAAATAAAGTTCATAAAAAACGGACAGCGGTTGGGTTTCACGCTTAACGAAATCGGCAGTCTGCTGGCGCTGCGGGTAAAAAAAAGCGGACGGTGCGGCGACGTAAAGCGGAAGGCCGAGGAGAAGATACTGGAAATCGAAAGCAAAATAAAATCTCTGCGGCAGATGAAAAAAGCTCTCACCGAGCTGATAGGTCATTGCCACGCCGAGCGGCCTACCGGCGACTGCCCGATTCTCCAAAGCATAAATGGAGTTAAGGAAGACTAAAAAAATGAACGTCACACGGTATTTCGACAAAATAGGAACAGCCGGCTCGATTTTCGCCGGTCTCTGCTGTCTCGGCACTCCGGCGCTTCTTGCTTTTCTTTCGTCAATCGGCCTTGCGTTTATAATCCACGACGCCGTGTTGCTTCCGCTTCTCGCGCTTTTTCTTATCCTTACCGGCTACGGCCTCTGGGAATCGAAGAAAGCGCACGGGCGAAAAGAACCGATTACCGTTTTCGGCATAAGCGCTGTGGGGATGGTTATTTCAATGTTCATATCTTCAATCGGCGTCGTCATCGGCATGGTCGGGCTTGTCGGCTCCACGATTATGAATGCTGTTTACCGGAAAAGTTGTGAGAAAGGAATTACGATATGAATAAAAGCGGAACGGGCGTAAAAGGAACCGCCGCCGGGTCGGTATTTGCGGGCCTGCTCGCGGCGTCGTGCTGTGTGGGGCCGGCACTGCTGGCGCTGTTGGGCGTAAGCAGTGTGGGAATCTTCGCCGTTATTGGGCGCTACCATACACTGCTTGTTGGGATTACGGTACTGCTGTTGGGAACCGGCTTTTATTTCGCATACCGGAAACAGCCGGAATGCGGCGAGGAGTGCGCCCTCCCTTCAAACCGGAAGCGGGACAGGCTCATCGTTTGGATAGCGGCCGTGCTTGTGGCGGTATCTCTGGGGTTCCCGTACGTACAGCCGCTCATATTCAAGTGAGGTAAAAAATGAAAAAGATAATCTTCGCTCTGCTGTTGCTTACAGCGCCGCTTTTTTTGATCGGCGTTTCGGCTGAAGCGGGAAAAACCGGCAAAGTTGAAACCATCCCGCTTACAGTCAAGGGGATGTCCTGCTGGACGTGCGAATATCCCGTAAAAAAAGCGTTGAAGAAACTCGATGGAGTGGTGGACGCGAAAGTCAGCGCAAAGGACGGCAAAGCCACGGTGACGTACGATCCTG
>JAJRYM010000170.1 GCA_024275775.1 Nitrospirota bacterium | reverse complement strand
GTAACCCTGCCCGACCCCGCCACCGGCGAAGAAACGAAAATCCCGCTCGCGCCGGAAAAGTCGGCGGCGGAAAACATAAACCTTTATTACAAAAAATACCGCAGGTACAAAAAGGGAATCGGCAGGACTGAGGCGTCCATTAAAGAAGCGGAAGAGCGGGAAAAGCGGATAGCCGAAACGGTCGAACAGATAAACTCGGCAACCACTCCGGAAGAGCTTGAGCGGTTCGCGCCCGAAGCGGCGGAGCCGAAACCTAAAAAAGCGAAAACCGCGCGCGGGGAGCCCGGCGGTTACAGAAAATTCACGACAGCGCTGGGGCATGCGGTCTTTGTGGGTAAAAATGGAATTCAGAACGACCGGCTGGTAAAGGAAAGCAACGGCAACGATCTCTGGTTCCATATACGGGATTTTCCCGGCTCCCATGTTGTGCTGAAAACCGGCGGCAAGAAGGAGGTTCCGTTCGAATCGATTATCGAAACCGCCCGTATTGCATTAAAATATTCATCAAGGGCGAAGAACGGAAAAGGAACGGTGGTTTATACTGCCGTTAGAAACGTAAGAAAGCCCAAAGGCGCGCCCCCCGGCAAGGTTCTGGTAACACACGAAAAAACGGTATCCGTAAAACTTGATTGACTGCGAAAAATGAAAATCGGAAAAAGCGTCAGCGATTTCACCGACCGGTTTAAAGGCTGTATAGCGTCTGTCGGCAATTTCGACGGCGTGCATATAGGGCACCGGCGGATACTTGCCCGCGTAAAGGAGCGGGCGCGCGAAGAGGAACGGCCGTCGATTGCGATTACGTTCGAGCCGCATCCTTCGTCGGTTCTCTACCCGGCGCGGTCGGTAACGCGGCTGACTTCGCCCGCAAAGAAGTTCGAGCTTATCGGACAGCTTGGAATCGACGGCGTGCTGGCGATACCATTTACGCTTGAATTCGCCGGGAAAAGTCCGCGCGCGTTCATCGAGGAAACGCTGTATCCCCTTCGAGTCCATGAACTGTACGTTGGGCACGATTTTTCCTTCGGCGCCGGGCGGGCGGGCGACGCGGCATCGCTCCGGCGGGAAGGGGAGCTGATGGGGTTCGAGATTTTTGAAATAGGCGAAGTGTACATGGACGACGAGCCGGTGAGAAGTTCCCGCATAAGAAAATATATTACCGATGGGACGGTTGACCGCGCGGCCGTTCTTCTGGGGAGGCATCACTCGGTTACCGGCATGGTGGTGCAAGGAGCAGGCAGGGGAAAAACGCTTGGGTTCCCCACCGCCAACCTCGGCGAACCGGCGGAGACCGTGCCGGGCGCAGGCATATACGCCACGAGAACGGGCTGGCGGGGAAAGCTGTACGACTCTGTAACGCACGTTGGCGTAATTCCGACGTTCGACGTGGATGTACCCGGCATCGAAACTTTTCTGTTCGATTTCGAAGGGGATATGACAGGGGGGCGTATCGAAGTTTTTTTCATACAAAAATTTCGCGATACAAAAAAGTTCGATTCGCCGGAAGAGCTGAAAAGACAGATAGCACAGGACTGCGAAAAGGCGAGGGAGTTGCTTGCGGGTGAAGAAGCGAAAACCTATATACCTTGATAACGCCGCCACATCGCACCCGAAGCCTGCGGCGGTCGCAAGGGCGGTCGCGCGGGTTTTGTCGGATATTGCCGGCAATCCTGGGCGGAGCGGCTACGCCGGCGCCCGAAAAGCCGATATGC
>JAJRYM010000169.1 GCA_024275775.1 Nitrospirota bacterium | reverse complement strand
GGCGGAACATCATATATTTCCGAAAAGAGTCGTCGGAAATTCTGCCGTTTACCAGAATAGTGCGTATGCCGCGCCTGCGGCAGTAGTGCAAAAAATTCGGCCACATTTCTGTCTCCATAAAAATAAAAACCGACGGCCTGACGAAGGACAATGCCGCCTGCACCGAGAAAGAGAAATCGTACGGGAAAAAAAGAAGGGTCGCTTTACCTTCAAGCCTTTTGCGGGCTATTTCCATTCCTGTGGCCGTGCTGGCGGAGAAAATAATATTTTGTTCAGGGTTTTCCCTTGAAAATAGTTCGATGAGCGGAACGGCGGTTAATGTTTCTCCAACGGATACCGCATGAATCCATATGCCGCCTTCCGGCGGTTTTGGGATGTTGTAACTTCCAAATTTTTGCATGAGGGCGGTAAATGTTTCTTTGCCCGTGTAGATTCTGTAAACAAACCAAGGCCATCCCGCCACCAGCAACGCAAACGATACGAGATTGTAAAAAATGCGCATCATTTTACGGAAGCCTTTTCGGTCAGCTCGGTCAGACGGTTCAGCTCGTTTTCCAGCTCCAGGTTTTTTTCTTCAAGTTCCTTTTGGTCCGCGTCAGGCGCTACTGAAATCGGTTTTCCTACCATCACTTCGATTTTTGAGAAGGGGAGCGGGATTATCGTTTTATCCCAGTTGCCGAGCCTTATTTTTCTGTCGGCGTCGAATGCGAGTGGAATAATCGGCGCGGAAGTCATTTTTGCCAGATAGACTGAACCCATTTGTGATTTTCGGGCAGGTCCGCGGGAACCATCGGCTACGATGCACGAACTCCCCCCGGCCCGTATTTTTCTCGCCATGGCGAGCAGGGAGCTTCGGGGGTTTTCATGCGCCGAACCGCGCACGGGAATGTAACCGAACAGACGGCTTATCTCCGCAACTATTTCACCGTCGGCACTCGGAGAAATCATCACATGAATATTTCCGACCTTGCGGTAATGGAAAAGAAAATAGACAAGATGGCAATGCCAGAAGGCTATGATGCACCGATTGTTTCTGAAATAGTCGTCGTTTTCCTTGCCGATTATATTCAACCGAGATGTGAAACCTGTGAAAAGAATATACAGATAAAGCAGAGGCCCGACGACCATGCGGTTAAGGAAGCTTTTTACCCTCTTTTTCACTCTCTGGCGTCGGTCAGTCGGTCTTTTTCGGCTGGCTTTGCATCGCTTTTTTAAAAGGCTCCAGCAGGTCTATAGGAAGGGGGAAAATGGTAACGCTGTTATTCTCGGAAGCAATTTCACGAAGCGTTTGGAGATAGCGGAGCTGAAGTGAAATGTTGTGTTCCCCCATTATCTTGGCCGCATCCAGCAGTTTCTGGGATGCCTGGAACTCACCCTCCGCGTTGATAATCTTGGCGCGCCTTTCGCGCTCGGCTTCCGCCTGTTTCGCCATGGCACGTTTCATTTCCGGAACGAGGTCTACATGCTTTATGGCGACTGATGTAACCTTGATTCCCCACGGGTCTGTCTGTCTGTCGAGAACCTCTTGTATGCCGGCGTTTATTCTGTCCTGCTGGGAGAGCACCTCGTCGAGTTCGGACTGCCCCAGAGTGGAGCGCAGGGTCGTCTGCGCCATCTGCGAGGTGTTGTAATGATAGTTATCAACTTTGATAATAGCTTTTTCCGCCTCCATCACGCGATACATTACGACGGCGTTAACGGTAATCGAGACGTTGTCTTTGGTGATGATATCTTGCGGGGGAACATCGAGCGCGATAATCCTCAAATCGACTCTCTGCATCGTCTGAATGCCGGGAATAAGGAACTTGATGCCTTTTGAATAGGTTGTGGAATATCTTCCGAGCGTAAAGACCACTCCCCGCTCGTACTCCATGATTATTTTTATGGAGCTGGCTACTATCATAAGAACGATTATGATTAACGCATACAAAGAAACCATTGTGACCCTCCTAAACAGTCAGCGAATTCATGTTAATCATAACTTAATTATTACGCCGGGGGAAGAAAACGGAGGTTTTGATTTTCAGAAAATCGGGCTCAGTCGCGGAGCCGCATGACGGCGTGAAGCAGGGCGTCTTTCTTTTCATCCAGTTCGAGCACGGTAAAATTTTTACTGAAAATCCGCCTTATTTCCGATTTGCCGGAAAAACGGTCGTAGTGATTTTTATGAACAACGTATCCCCGTTTGTATATTTTTCCGTTGCCATGTTTGAATTTACTGCCGAAGCATTCAAGAAACAGAAGGCCGCCGGGAATCAGCATCGATTCCAGGAAATCTATGTATACGGCGGTATCACGTCTGCGTATGTGGTGGAAAACGCCGTAATCTATAACGACGTCGAACGATTTTTCTTTAAGAGGCGCGCGATAAATATCGCCCTGCACATATAGAAGGCCCGGTTGGCCTCCGCCTTGGGCGGATAAAAGCGCTTTGCTTTGGTACTCTATTCCTATCACCTTGAAACCGTTGCTGTGAAGATAGACCGAATGCCTTCCGTTTCCACAGCCGAGATCCAGAGCACGTTTTAACGCCAGCTTCTTTGCCGATTTTTTAAGACTTTGCACCAGTTCGGGAGACGGCCCCCCTCCGCCCGACCACGGCGTAACGCCGGTATCGTAGGCGGATTCATAAAAAAGATTCTGGCGCAGGTAAAGCGTTTCTTTCGAAAGTTCGGTGAGTTTCTTTTGTCCGGGCATTTCTTATTTTTATCAAAAAAAGGGCGCGGGTGGAACTTTTAAAAAGGGCTGGATGAGAGTACTATAGTAAAGACGCTGTAGGGTTTGTCGGGTTCGGGATGTTCCGGCTCGATAATATTAATCCTGTTACATATGAGGTTTTGCAATTATTAACAGCGCTATTCAGTGCCAGAAAATCCGCCAGGTTATGACCCATGATGTCATCACTGCGTCTGCGGACAGCTCCATCAAGGATGTTCTTGTAAAAATGTCCCGGCATCGGGTAAGCAGTATCGTGGTGGTAAGGGACAAGCGCCCGATAGGCGTCGTTTCGGAATCGAAGATTCTTGAGTGCATGCTGGAGGGGAGGGGTTTCAGTTCTCCGCTGGAGGAGATATGCGGTTGCAATAATCTTCTTCTTCAGGAAGATCGAACGGTTATCGACGCAGTTATCGCCATGGAAAGGTCCGGGCTTAAAGCGGCCGTTATTACGGACGTGGACGGCGACCTTAGCGGAATTCTCACGGTTACGGATATTATCAACAGAGCCGACGGAAGAGATTTTGTCACCCGCCAGAAGGTGAAATATTCGATGTCCAAAAATTTCATCCTCGCAGGAGAGATGGATACTGTCTCGGAGTGCGTAAGGCGGATGCTAAAGATGGGCACCGATAGTGTGATTATCACTGCCCGGCAGGAAGGAATAGGAATTTTCACGATACGGGACGCGGTAAAGCTCATAGGGGAATGTTTACGGGCAAATAATAAACGGTGCAGTCTGAACGAGCCGGATGAAAACTGCGCCGTTTCGGACCCCGTCTATCGGCACATGACCCAGCCGCTGGTTAGCATAAGCGGCGAAGATTTCCTGTTTGAAGCCTGCCGGAAGATGACGGAAAAGAAAATCCGGCGGATTGTAGTTGTGAACTCCAAAAAACAGCCTCGCGGGATAATAACCCAGAAAGAGCTTCTAAGGCGCCTTGACGCCAATTATTCCACCCTGATGTCGCTGGCGGTAGAGGAGTCCGGCACACTTTTGAGGCTGATGGAATCGGATTATCTGCCGATAGTCGAATCGTCGTTCGAGCCGGTTCTAATTTTACGAGGCGACACGATAATTCATCTGAACAGTAAAATGGCGAATCTTCTGGGAGTTGAAAAAGCGGATATCAAGGGCGAAAAAATTTCCAGGATAGCTCATGCCGATGACATCATCTCGGTTAAAAAAGAAATGGCCGAGCGCATGCTGGGCAATCTGCTGGAGGAAAGATTCGTGTTCCGGGCGCTGAAGGAAGGTAGGAAAGAAATTTTCCTGGAATGCGTGGCCAGAAAAATGGAAGAACAGAGCGGAACCTGCACATTTTTCCTCGCGCGCGATGTAACACTGCACAAACAGAGAGAAAGGGAACTCCTGCGGCTGAAGGAGAAAGCGGAGGAAGCTAATATCTCCAAATCGGCTTTTTTGGCCAGCGTTTCCCACGAACTTCGCACCCCGCTTACGGCCATAATCGGTTTTGGAAAGCTGATATGCGACAGCGGTAACGTTCCGGAAGACGTGCAACAGCACAGCGCCATAGTGGTCAGACAGGGGAAGAGCCTTCTTTTAATGATAAACAAGATGCTTGAAATCGCTAAAGTCGAAAAGAATTCCGTAAGGTGCGGCATTCAGGATGTGAAACTCGACGGTTTGATTAAAAACGCCGTTAACGCCCAAAAAGAACTGGCTAACCGCCGAGGGGTGGAAATGAATATGGAAATTGACCCGCAACTGCCGGAGACGGTTATGACCGACAGGCAGAGGCTTGAGCTTGCGCTTGAACAGCTGGTGAACAACGCCGTAAAGTTTACCGGCGGGGGAGGGCATGTGACCGTGGCGGCTCGGCAGGAAAATTCCGCCCTGCTTTTCAGGGTTTCGGACACAGGGATAGGAATCGATAAAAAAGATTTCGACTGCATTTTTGATAATTTCGTACAGCTTGACGCTTCGATAAACAGGGAATATTACGGGGCGGGTCTCGGCCTACCGCTAGCAAGGATAATGACTTCGGCGATGGGCGGCGATATATGGCTTGAAAGCGTGCAGGGGAAGGGAAGCGATTTTTATCTGTCGATTCCCTGCAATACGGCCGGGCTATAAAAGAGCGCCTTTTTTTGCTTCGAATATTTTAAGCATATCCAGATATAGATTGCATTCTCTTGTTATGGTAAATCACGCTTTGCGAACGTTTTGAGCCGTGTCGCGGGTAAGTTCCGGCCCCAGGAATTTCGCCACAGGGTTCATAATCGCCATCATCGCACCGATTATCGGGTTTTTCGATCCGACGTGTTCGAACATCAAAAGCTTGCCGTCGGGCTTCATAACGCGGAACAGCTCTTTCAAGCCCGCCACGGGATTCGGCACAGAACAGAAGGTGCAGGATGTCACCACCGTATCGAAAACATCCGCTTTCAGCCCGAGATGTTCCGCATCTGTCCGCGCAAGCCTGATGTTTCCGGCATAACGGCCGACTTTTTCGCGCGCCTTTTCCAGCATTTTCGATGAAAAGTCTATAGCGGTGATATCCAGGCCTGCGGGAAAACAGTCGAAATCCGCGCCCGTCCCGGCGGCTATCAGGAGAACCTTTCCTCTGCATTTTGAAAAAAGCTTTTTCTTGAAATGTTCATATCTTATATGGTCGCCCCGGCTGAACAGGTCGAGCGATGCGGCGGCTTTATCCCATTTCAAAATACTTGTATCAGGCATCGTTTTCTCTTTCGGAAATCGCAACGTCGCCGAAATGTTTTACGTCGTATATGTGCAGGGATATTTGAACCAGCAGTCCAAAGACGGCTCCGCACAGAAGCGTTTCTTTGTGGGAACCGGTAGAGGCGGATAGCAACATAGCGCATCCCATGCCGGATACCATGCCGGCGAACATTCCGGTCATCAGAATTTCGAACCCGCCGATTAAGAGGATGAAAAAAGGCGTAAGTATTGCAAAAGCCGCTACTCCCAGTATCATTCCCGCAATCATTCCGAGCGGCATCGGCCATGCCGGATTGACCGCGGCTTCAACCAGCAGAGCGGCGCCCGTGCCGTAAACCATCGCGGCAATATAGTCGAATAGTCTTAAAAAGACGGCATACTTCGGCCTCATGTTTAGATAATACCTCGATAGCCCGAATAAAGGAATGAACGTAAAAAAACCGAAGGCGGACTATAAGCCGGATTCTGTACCCCGCAAGAGGGCGGCGGTCATTCATCTTGCCGGCCCGTTGCCGAACCGGTCGTGCGGCCTACCCAAAAGCAAAAGGCGAGCAACCTTTCATCCCTAATCGGGATACGCTTTTCTATTCGGCCTTGCACCGGGCAGGGTTTGCCGTGCGGCCCGCGTCGCCGCGGACCCGGTGAGCTCTTACCTCGCCATTTCACCCTTACCCGGCTTATTGCCGGGCGGTATGTTTTCTGTGGCACTTTCCCTGGGATTACCCCCGCTTCCTGTTAGGGAGTGCCCCGCTCTATGGTGTCCGGACTTTCCTCCAGACCCGATTAGGGCCCGGCGACCGCCCGTCCGCCTTCGGTTGTTTCTGCTTCCTGTGGCTCCGGTTTCACGGAATAGAGAAAACGGTGGCAGTTCGGGCAGTGATGAACCACATTCCCGACCCGTATTTCAACCGCCATCTGCGGCAGAACCATCGTATGGCACGCTGAACAAAAGTCGCCTTTCAGCTCCGCCATGGCCCGGCCGTTTCTCACTGCGGCAACTCGTTCGTATTTGCTCGCAAGAACGGGGTCGATTTTTTTCGTGAGTTCTGCCCTGCGCGAGACGACTACCTCTTTTTCCTTTTTCACCTCATTGATTTGAGCTTCTTTTTCCTTTTTTACGGCCGCGAAACTTTCTTCTTCTTCCGCAAGCCTCTTTTTAAGTTCCGCCTCTTCCCGTCCGCTCTGGTCTACTCTCTCCATCAGTTCTATCTGCTCATCTTCCAGAACAGCGATTGATTTTTTGTGGTTTTCGATTTCCCTTAGCGCGGCCGTGTACTCCTGATTGGTTTTTATTTCGTGCAGTTTAAGGTTGGCTTTCGTAATGGCTTCCTGTTTTTCTTCCACTTCTCTTTCTTTTTGGAGTCTGAGCTTTTTTGTCTCTTTCAGGTTGCTCAAAAACTCCGCGTGCTTTTGCCTGGCCTCGTTCAGATGGCTGGAATCCGCTTCAAGCTGGGAGGGC
>JAJRYM010000168.1 GCA_024275775.1 Nitrospirota bacterium | reverse complement strand
AGCCTCTTTTTTGAAAACAGCCGGCGAAAGAGATTTCTAATATTACTCCAAAAAAGAACCAAAAGGGTGATAAGCCCAAGCAGTACCTGCGCGAGAGAAGCGATAATAAACTGGTAATCGATTTTATACGTATTCGTGATCTGATCGTAATTGGAGCAGTAGAGAGTTAGCTTGTTGAACGTATTGGTGAAAAAGCTGGAGACGCCCCCGCCCTGCAGTACAGAGTTTATAGATGCGTTTACTTCTTTGGGGTCGAGTTTCGTGCCGTAAAAATGTTTCGCTATCGTGCCGTCGGGCGATATTAGCGTAATTCTATTGAGATGCTCCATTTGGTCGCCGACCTTTTCGTATGTAAATCCCATGTCTTTTACCATCATGGCGAGCGTTCCATCTTCGGTTGTCGTGAAACGCCAGTTCTTGAAACTATCCGTAAACGCCAGCCCGTATTCGCGCAGTTTAGCCGGCGTATCGTCCTTCGGGTTGATGCTTACGGAGAGCACCATCAGTTTGTCTTTCAGGTTTGCGTCCATTTTTTCCAGATAGTCCTCGATGGTCTGACTTATCAGGAGGCACATATCCGGGCAGTCTATGTACATGAAACTCAAAAGAACCGGTCTTCCCTTGAAGCTGTGAAACGGGAACTGGTTTCCGTCCTGATCCACAAGGCGGTAGTTGCCCATCATTTTGCCGAGCGAAGCCTCGGATTTTTCAAGCACCGATTTTTCTGCGGCGCCTGCGATATCGGCTGAAGGTAAAAGCATCAGGCAGGTTAAAAATATCCCAAAATAAAAAAGGGAGCCTGCCATGAGGCTCCCTTTTTTTTTATCTTTGTCGCCCAAAGGCATTGCTGTCTTTATCAGCCCACCGTCCATACGTCTGAAAGCTGTTTCCAGTTGAGATACGTAAAGATAACGAAACAGGCCAGAAAGATATATATCAGAACCACAGTGCCTCTGGGGCGGTGTTCGTCGTTATGCTCTGCCATAATTACCTCCTATGCTTCCTGCGGAATTTTTTTGCCGATTAAAAGGGTGGCGACCGCTATCAGGCAGTACATCAGCCCTCCGATAGCCGCCAGTATTCCGCCGATTGCCGTAATGGCAAGACCTATGTTGACCACCGGCCCGTAATTAAGCTGGAAGACCGCGTCTGCGGCGGTTATATCCCAATGTCTTCTGGGAACGCCGAACCCGCCGACGAACATCATCGCCACCGAGAAAATGGTCATGCCGGTTCCGTAAATATACGGCTGCCATCTGGCGGCCGTCGGAAAAGCGACTTCACGCTTAAAGATTAAAGGCAGTACGTAATAGGTGACGCCCATAAACGCCATGGTTGTTCCTATTACGACCGTGGCGTGGAAATGCCCCGGAATCCTGAGCGTGTTGTGGGAGATAATGTTTATCTGCTCGGTTCCGTACACGACGCCGGATATGCCGCCGAGAAATCCGAACCCGACAACGGAAAAGACCAGCGATGAAAACGCGGGGTTGCCCCACGGCGCTTCCTTAAGCCATCCGAACAGCCCCTTGGTGTACCCCTTTTTCCTGAGCGCGACTTCCACGTAAGCCGGAACGGAAAAGGCGTGCATCATGCTGGCCAGAATGGCGAGGTGCATGAAGTAGCCGGTGTTCCACACCTTGTGGGCGGCGCTGAGCCCCGGATCTACCAGCAGGTGATGCTCCGACGGAATCAGCACGAACAGAATGTAGAACAGAAAAGCCGTTCGGCAGTATTTTTCGCTTATAGGCTTGCTTCCAACTGTAAGCGTGCCGAGCAGGTACCAGATAGCAATCATCGCGCAGAGATTTATCTGCTGTGATGAATGTCCGAATCCCCAGAACATCAGTATGTATGCTTCGGGATCCATCATCGGGATAACTCCTAATGCCCACAGCCATGTTGGTATCAGGGCAATTGCTCCGTGCGCGAGCGTCAGGATTGCGATGATAGCGGCGGCCGCAGCCCCGTAGGTAACCAGCGAGAGCGAACCCTCGTATGCCCCTTCGACTTTCGCGGATGTGACCGTGGCGAAAAAGACGATACAGCCCAAAATGGCGCCGACCGCGAAAAGAATTACTCCAAGATAGTACATATGGTGCGCCTGAAGCGGAATATAGGAGGTGAACATTACGTCCGCCTTGCCCATGAGAACCATAACGGTAACCATCGCCGCGCCGACTAGCATAAGAATGTACTGTGTCCAGGCCAGCCATGGCACCGCCAGCCTGTGGCTTAAAAGAACGGCGGAGGCGAAGTAAAGAACCGCCATCTCGAAGAAAATAATCCACGCCACCAGCATCGCGATGCCGTGAAGCGTGAGAAGGCGGTAAAAATAGTCAGCCGGCAGTATATGAACAACCTGCCACCGCGTAAGCACCATCAAAAGGGCCAGCGCGCCTCCTACCAGCAGAAACACAATCGCTGTAACGGCGTTAACCTGTATAAGCGTTTCCGCAGAATCGTGAACTTTCAACCCCGTTGTGGGGCAGACTCTGAATTTCCAATTCATAATTGAACCTCCCCCTTACTCAACGTAAATCTTGCCGATCATCGTATGATGGCCGATTCCGCAGAATTCATTGCAGACTATGTGAAATTCGCCGCTCGTCGTCGGCGTTAGCGTAAGCACGTAATCCCAGCCGGGCACCGCCTGGAAGTTCATGTTGATTGGAACGATGGAAAAGCCGTGGTTGACGTCCACTGACGATAGATGAATGCGGTAGGTCTGATTCTTTTTAAGTTTCAGTATCGGTTCCCACATCCATTGGCTTCCCCTGACGAACACATCTGTGTTGGCGGGGGGAGCCACAACGTCGATTCCCTCTTCCTCGCCCACTTTATATTTTGCTATGAATTTGTCCGTCAGTTTGTCGAAATTGTCGGTTGTGATTCTGTAAAATTCGCTTGACGGGTTCTGGTTGCCGGATATATGCCACCACGGCATCATTACGGTAAGCAGTATGCACCATACGATGGCAACCTTTATCCAGGTTTTCTCGTCCTGATCCAGCGGGATATCCCACCAATACTTTTCAGGTACGTTTATACTCATTAGGCCTCCTTCCTCAATCTTCCCTTAGAAATTTTTTATACCAATGGCGAAAGCGGGGCCGCACTTAATTCAATCAGTCCCCAAATTGTGTAGGAAATAAGGAAGATTGCCGCTCCAAGAAAAAACAGAAGAAAGATATCGTCGTAAAAAACCTGCCAGTAATTTACTCGTCTTTCTTTTTCTTCGGTCTCCATCGCGCCATCACCCCCTTTTTAAATTTTCGCCCCCCGGGCGTTTTGAAACCACTCGAGATTCCCAAAAATCAGTCTATTCACTATCTTATAGGCAAAGTATGACTTAAGTCATACTTTCCGGTCTCTTTTGAGTCGGCCATCCGGTGTTGCCCGTATCTCCTCTGTTGCCTATGGTGCGGACATCCAAAAAACTGGCGCATTATCTTCAGCAGGCGGTAAAGTATATAAATTGTGAAGAAAGCTTTTAAAAACAGTATATTGATTGATATATATTAAGTAACCTCTAGACAGCTTAGCCGCAGATTTCTATTTTCCTGCCGATTTCCCCCGCACTAACAGCCAGAAAAAGAAAGGCCCCCCCAGAAGTGCGGTGATGATTCCCACAGGCATCTCGGCAGGCGCCATAATGGTGCGGGCCAAGCCGTCGCATATCGTCAGGAACATCCCTCCGAAAAGGAAGGATGCGGGCGCGAGAAACCGGTGTTCAGGCCCGATAATCAGCCGGCATATATGAGGCGCCATCATGCCGACAAATCCTATCGGCCCGCAGACGGCCACTACTCCGGCGACCATCAGCGAGGTGGCGAAGAAAAGGATTTTCCCGGTTTTTCTTACGTCAACGCCCCGGCTTGCGGCCATATCTTCGCCTGTGGTCAGGAGGTTAAGCTCCCGCGTCAGAAAGAACACAACACCGCACCCGATAACCGCCAACGGAAGCAGGTTGAAAAACGCCTCGTATCCCACCACGCCGAGCCCGCCCATGAGCCAGCGCAGAATCCGGAACGAGTTGGTAAAGTCGCTCATGTACTGTATGAAAAGTATCAGGCTGGAAAAGAAAAACGTTACAGCCACTCCGGCCAACAGCATCGCCGAACCGCTTAACATCCTTCTGCCGGTGGTAAGGAAATAAACAAGCATTACCGCCGCCAGCGCTCCGATCATGGCGGCAACCGTCACGCCCGGAACGCCCAGAAGCGTGAGCGCCAGCCCCATACGGATATAAAGAACCGCGCCAAGCGACGCACCGCTGGCTACTCCGAGCGTAAACGGCGTTGCCAAAGGGTTTCTGAACATCGCCTGGAAAGCCATGCCGGCTACTGCCAGCGCCGCCCCGGCAAAAAATGAAACGCCGACCCTCGGCAGTCTCAGCCGCCAGAAAATTTCCGAATCTACGCCGCCTCCGCCGCTCCCCCCGAAAACCGCCGACAGCGGGATTATTTTCATCCCGATAAACGGCGCCAATGCGACTGTTAAAACCGCAAGGCAGGCGAGAACAAGGAGCGTTGCCGTTCTTTTTTTCCGCAGTCGTTCCATTTATCTATCCTTCGGCACGGACATAGGCGCGCCTGTTTGGGGATGCGCCGCGAAAAGAAACGGCTGATCGTAAATATTTTCGAGAGTCCGGCTGTTCATCAGCTCCTCTGCGT
>JAJRYM010000167.1 GCA_024275775.1 Nitrospirota bacterium | reverse complement strand
GAACTGCAGGAAGAGCTGTACGGCAAAAGCCCCTATAACATCGTTCGCCTTATTCTAGGCAAACGTTACGACAACGATTCCGACTCCGACAACAGATACACCCGATCCGCAGAAGAGATCAACAGGTGGATAAAAGACGGCTGGCTGCAGAGGGAAGATAAAGAGGCGATATACGTCTATTCGCAGACTTATACGCTAAAGGGAGAAACGAAAACCCGCATCGGCTTCATAGCAAGGAAAAGGCTTGAGGAGTTCGGCGGTTCCATCAAACCGCACGAAAATACTCTCTCCGGCCCGAAAGTCGACAGGCTTAACCTTACACGCGCCTGCCGGTGCAACTTCAGTTGCATATTCGGGCTTTTCTCAGATTCGACTATGACAGCCGACCGGCTTCTGGAAGAGGCTATGCGAAAGGAACCAGATGTGGACGCGACTATGAAAGATGGTCAGCGCCACAGGCTGTGGGTGGTAACGGAGAGCGACTGGATAGCAAAACTCACGCGGGCGGTAGAGGAAAAGCCGGTTATTATCGCCGATGGCCATCACCGATACGAAACGGCTCTCAATTACATGAAGGAAAAAACTGCCGCGGGCGATGCCGCAGACGACGTTAAATACGTGATGATGTATTTCACCAACACCGAATCGGAAGGGATGACGATTCTTCCCACGCATCGCCTTGTGCGCAACCTTACCGATTTCAACATTCAGGAATTTCTGGCAAAGCTGGCGCCGGAGTTCGAGGTGAGCGAAATCGCTTCCGCAAACGAACACCGCAACGACCAGGCGGAGCAAACGCTGGCGCGGAAAATGCGGGAAACCGGAAGCGGACTGCTAGGTATATACTCCGGCAAAGGCCGGTATCACCTGCTGAAATATGCCGGCTCCGGGAACGGCGATCCGCTGGAAAAGCTGGATGTAGGCATTCTGCATCGACGTATTCTTGAAGCGAAACTGGGCATCGGCGCGAAGGAGCTTGCGGCGCAATCCCACGTCAAATACTCGCAGGACATAGATAAAACCGCGCGCAAGGTGGATGAAGAAGGTTATCAGCTTGCATTTTTTCTTAACCCCACGCCGGTCGAACATCTGCGCATGGTTACGGAAGCGGGGCTCAAAATGCCGCAGAAATCCACCTATTTTTATCCGAAGCTGATAAGCGGGCTGGTAATAAATCCTCTTTTCTGAACGGGAGAACCTGTGAAAATTGTTTCGGCGGGGTTCGTGCAAACCGCTCTGAAAAAAATCGGCTGGCCTGAAAGCCAACTGCCGGAGATTGCGTTTGCCGGAAGATCGAACGTCGGCAAATCGTCGCTCATCAACTCTCTGTTGAACCGCAAAAAGCTGGTGAAGACGAGTTCCAGTCCCGGCAAGACGCGGGCGGTGAACTTTTTTCTGATAAATCAAAAACTCATGTTTGCCGACCTGCCGGGTTACGGCTTCGCGCACGGCGACAAGCGGGAAGTGGCCGGCTGGAAAAGAATGGTGGAGGAATACCTCACGGAACGGGAAAGCCTGAAAGGCCTCGTGCATATAGTCGATATCCGCAGGAAACCGGACGAGCTGGAAGAGATGATGGCCGAATGGTCGGAGCAGAGCGGACTTCGCCGGATACTTATCGCTAACAAGTGCGACAAGCTTTCCAAATCCGCCTGCCTGCGTTCGGCGAAAATCATCGAAGAGAAACTGGGCGTCAAGCCAATTCTCTATTCCGTACTTAAAGGTACCGGCAAAAAAGAACTCTGGTCGGCTATAACGCCCCTTCTGACGGATTAAACCGTATATAATTGTTGAAAGTTTTTTAGAAAGCGCCCGTAGCTCAGCTGGATAGAGTGCCAGACTCCGACTCTGGAAGCCACAGGTTCGAATCCTGTCGGGCGCGCCATTAAAAAGCTGTATCCGAAGGATGCGGCTTTTTGATGGCCTCTTCTTGATAGAGACAGGATTCAAAACGAGCTTCCTTTACTTTCTAATAATCAAAGCGAAGTTTCTGCGAGTCCCGCCTTGGTGGGACGAAGCTAAAACAAGCCGACGGCGCGACCGCGCAGGGAGCGCAAACCAGCCGAAGGCTGGGTTAGTCGGCGGGTCGAGCCCAATGGAGCAGACGCACAGCGAATGCGAGAGTAGGCAAAACGACCAACCTCACTTTTTTATAGTCGAGGGAGTTTGCACGAACCGCAGGCGAAGTGAAATCCTGTCGGGCACGTCGCGCCGAAGCGGCACTTTGGCCGCGCAAGACGGGCGCGCCACACCTTGCGTGAGGCCATCTTGCAGGGAAGGTATCATTGCGAAGGCTTTGGGAATATGGTGCCCGGAGACGGAATTGAACCGCCGACACGAGGATTTTCAGTCCTCTGCTCTACCAACTGAGCTATCCGGGCAACCTTAATAGAAACGGAATCGGTTTGCCGATCATCACTCCGGCATTCACCGAAAGCCGCGGTTGGTGATGTTACCATTTATATTTCTAAATTTGAAGCCGATAAAAAACGTTCGCTGTTAAGCGGAAAAGTTGATTTACAGCCTGCTCTTGGCTAATATCACTTCTCGTTCATGTGGTCCCATCGTCTAGCGGTCCAGGACGCCGCCCTCTCACGGCGGAAACAGGGGTTCGATTCCCCTTGGGACTACCACACTCACATATTACTCATCGTTTTCTATAAAATCTTGCCGTAAACTAGGCGCCGACAACAGTGCGACATACAGGGCTGGGTTCGCGCTTACTTTGCCCAGCGGTGTTTTTCCGTTCAACCCTTCCCCTCTTCCGGGCTTTTCCTGTTTTTCTGCTCTTTTTCCCTCTCCCGTATCCATATCTCTTCCATCTCGTCGAGAGTGGCTTCTCTTATATCTTTCCCTCTCCCGGCCAACTCTTTTTCAATCGCCGAAAACCTGCGGATAAACTTGGCGATGGATTTATTAAGCGCCTCATCCGCATCGATATCAATGAAACGTCCCAGATTGACAAGCGCGATCATCAAATCTCCCATTTCCTCCTCGATATTTTCTATATCGTTATTCCGCCTGCCCTCCTGAAGCTCTTCCCACTCTTCCTCTACTTTTGCCCATACATCCTCGGTTTTCTCCCAATCGAACCCGACCCGCGCGGCCCGATCCTGAAGTCTTTTCGCTCTTATAAGCGTAGGGAGTGTTCTTGGGATGCCGTCCAGAACGGAATCGCGTTTTTTCTCTTTGTCCTTCAGTTTTTCCCAGCGGTGAAGAACGTCGTCCGCATCTTTCACTTTGTCCGTGCCGAACACATGAGGATGCCTGCTTATCATTTTTTCGCAAACGCCGCTTATAACATCCGCAAGCGTGAATCGTCCGTCCTCGCTTGCCAGTTGTGAATGGAATATCACCTGAAAAAGCAGATCGCCCAGCTCCTCTTTAAGCGCGTTCTCCCCGCCCGATTCGATCGCCTCCAGAACTTCGTACGCTTCCTCGATGAGATACGGTTTCAGGCTTTCGTGGGTCTGCTCGCGGTCCCACGGACAGCCGTTTTCAGCGCGGAGCCTCGCCATGATAGCCGCGAGATCGTTTAATTTTTTGTCCATGGTTAAGGTATATTACAGATGTTGGCAAAAAAAAGCCCGCCTTACGGCGTGCTGTGCCGGTTTAATTATCAGAAAACCCGTTTTCATTGGAGTATGATTAAAAAGTTATGGCAAAACTACTTCTAGAAATAGGTTCGGAGGAAATACCTGCCTCATACGTTCCGTCAGCCGCTGAAAAGCTGAAGGAGAAAGCAGGCAGACTGCTGGAAAAAAGGTTTCTTCCATATAAGGAACTGAGGACGTTCGGCAGTCCGAGACGGCTTGTGCTGATAGCCGATGGGATACCGGACGTGCAGGAAAAAAGAACGAGGAAAGTAAGCGGGCCTCCCGCCAAAGTGGCGTTTGATAAGGACGGCAGTCCTACAGGCGCGGGGCTTGGTTTCGCCCGAAAATTCGGGAAAGATTTCAGCGAGGTGCAGGTTGAAACCACCCCTAAAGGCGATTACCTTTACCTTCTTCTTGAGGAAGGCGGCGGAAAAACCGGCCGGGTGCTGGAGGAGCTTCTGCCTCGGCTTATAGAGGAAATTCCATTTTCCAAAACGATGCGATGGGGTAATGGAACCACGCACTTTGCCCGTCCCATGAGGTCTATCGTGGCGCTTCTGGATTCGGAAATCCTGAATTTTCGGGTCGGTTCCGTTGCATCGGGAAACATGACTTTCGGCCACCGGTTTCTCTCAAACGGCAAGGTTGCAATCGAATCTCCCGACTCATACGAAGAAACCCTCCACAAAGCGTTTGTTATGGCGTCGCCGGCCGAAAGGGAAACGGTTATAGCCGACGCCTGCATAAAAATCGAAGAGGAATACGGGGTGCAGGTTATACCGGACGCGGAACTGATGGAGGAGATATGTTATTTAACCGAATACCCTGTGGCGGTTTTCGGCGGTTTCGATAGAAATTTTCTTGAACTGCCCCGCGAGCTTCTTATCACCGTAATGAAACACCATCAGAAATATTTAGCTGTCGAGGACGGCGACGGTCGGTTTGCCAACAGTTTCGTGGCTTTCAGCAATATCTGGACGCGCGATATGCCTGAAATCCGAAAAGGGTTCGAGCGTGTTCTTTCCGCCCGCCTGAGCGACGCCCGCTTCTTCTTCGACGAGGATAGGAAACATAAGCTTTCAGAATTCGCCGCAAAACTCTCCGGCATCACGTATCAAAAAGGGCTAGGCACCATAGCGGATAAAACCGCCCGCGTCTCGGCAATCGCCGCGACGGTTGCCGAAACTCTCTGCCCGGATAAAAAACAGCAGGTCGTTCTGGCGTCCAATCTCGCAAAAGCGGACCTGACGACCTCGATGGTTTATGAGTTCCCCGAACTTCAGGGAGTAATGGGAAGGGAATACGCCCTCGCGGAAGGTATCTCGGAGCCGGTGGCCAAAGCCATAGACGAACATTACCTGCCGAGGTTTTCCGGCGATGCCCTACCCTCAAACGACATAGCCGTATGCGTGGCCATTGCCGACAAGATTGAAACCGTCTGCGGATTTTTCGCGCTGGGGAAAATCCCCACAGGTTCGGAAGATCCGTTTTCGCTCAGGAGGCACGCGCTTGGGATAGTGAGAATCCTTCTTGAACACGGCAAGGAGATTCCGATATCAGCGATCATCGATGCAGGTATTGAGCAACTCCCCGACGGAATCGTAGACGACAGTGCAAACCTTAAAAATGAAATTCTCTCCTTTTTCGAGGGACGCATAAAAGCGGAATTTACAGCACTCGGGATGCCTTACGACGTTGTGGACGCGGTACTCGCCGCCGGTTTTGAATTTTTATCCGATACGCTTAAACGGTGCGAAGCGCTGGCGGAAATGAAAAAGGAAGATTACAGCAAAAATCTTTCCATAACTTTTAAACGGGCGGCGCATATCGTTAAAGGCCACGATTCGGCCGAAGTCGATGAACGGCTACTTGAAGACGAAGTGGAAAAGAAACTGTTGGACGCCGTAAAGGGGTGCGAAGCGAAAGTCGCTCCTCTTCTCGAACGCGACGACTACCCCGCCGCTTTGATTGAAATAGCGAAAATACGAAACGACGTCGATAACTTTTTCGACGGCGTTATGGTGATGACCGATGATGCTAAAATCAGAAACAACAGATTGGGACTGCTTCGAAGAGTGACGAAACTTTTTGAAAAGCTGGCGGATTTTTCCAAACTCGTTTTTGCATAAGGGGAAAATGATGGCGCATAAAAAACATATCTATTTCTTTCAGTCGGGCAAAGCCGCAGGGTCGGCAAAAATGAAAAATCTTCTGGGCGGAAAAGGGGCCAACCTCGCGGAGATGTGCAATCTGGGGATACCGGTTCCCGCCGGTTTTACCATATCGACGGAAGCGTGCGTCTATTACCTAAACAACAACCGTAAATGGCCCGCAGGCCTGAAAGAAGAAATCGGCAAAAATCTTTCCCGGCTGGAAAAGGTCATGAACGCGAGGCTCGGCGACAGCAAACAGCCGCTGTTGCTTTCCATTCGGTCGGGCTCGCGGGCGTCCATGCCCGGCATGATGGATACGGTGCTTAACCTCGGCCTAAACAATACGACCATCAAAGCGCTGGTGAAACTTACAGGAAATGAACGGTTCGCCTATGACGCTTACCGCAGATTCATCCAGATGTTTTCAAACGTCGTAACCGGCCTCGACGGCGCCCTGTTTGAAACCGAACTGAAAGCGATGAAGAAACGAAAAAAGGCCGCGCTCGATACCGATCTGGACGCGGCCGCCCTAAAGGAGCTGTGCGAAAGCTACAAAAAAATATATAAGAAGAAGACCGGCTCTCCTTTTCCCCAGAATATTGGCAAACAGATGGAAATGGCGATTAACGCCGTATTCGCTTCGTGGAACAACCAGCGCGCCATAGATTACCGCAAGCTGTACAACATCCCCGCCGATTGGGGAACAGCGGTGAACATTCAATCGATGGTATTCGGAAACTTCGGCGAAGATTCCGGCACGGGAGTCGCCTTTACGCGGGACCCCTCCACCGGCGCAAACAGTTTCTTCGGAGAGTTTTTGGTAAACGCGCAGGGCGAAGATGTTGTGGCGGGCATTCGCACCCCGCTATCCGTTGACGGCATGGAAGCTGTTTTTCCGCAGGCGACCAGAGACCTCCGCAAAATCGCCAGGAAACTGGAAAATCATTACCGCGATATGCTGGACCTCGAATTTACCGTTCAGCAGAAAAAACTTTATATGCTTCAGGCGCGCGTAGGCAAAAGAACCGCCGCCGCGGCGATAAAGATTGCGGTCGATCTCGTTAAAGCCAAAAAAATAACGAAAAAAACGGCTATTCTTCGGATTGAGCCAACGCAACTCGACCAGCTTTTGCATAAAACCATCGATCCCAAAGCGAAGCTTAACGTAATTACCGCCGGGCTTCCCGCTTCGCCGGGCGCCGCCGTAGGCAAGATGATATTCACACCCGAAGAGGCCATAAGGATGGCGGCAAAAGGGGAACCGACGATACTCGTAAGGTATGAAACATCCCCGGAAGATCTATCGGGAATGGCGGCCTCGAACGGCATTCTTACGGTGCACGGAGGAATGACGTCTCACGCGGCCGTTGTGGCGAGAGGCATGGGCAAATGCTGTATATCCGGCGCGGGAGACATCAAGCTCGACGAAAACAATAAGACCTTTATCGTAGGCCGAACGGCGATAAGCAAATATACATGGATTACTCTCGACGGAAGCACCGGGCGGGTGATTTTAGGGAAAGCCGATCTTGTTCAGCCGGAGCTATCGGAAGATTTTATGACTCTTATGAAATGGGCCGACTCCGTAAGAACGCTTGAAGTAATGGCTAACGCCGACACTCCTCATGACGCCGCGCTCGCAAGAAAATTCGGAGCGAAGGGGATCGGCCTTTGCCGCACCGAGCATATGTTCTTCGCCAAGGAAAGAATACTGGCGGTGCGGGAAATGATTCTTGCCGAAAACAAATCGGGGCGGGCAAAAGCTTTAAAAAAACTGCTTCCCATGCAGAGAGAAGATTTCAAGGGAATACTCAAAGCGATGGCCGGACTACCGGTTACCATACGACTGCTGGACCCGCCGCTTCACGAGTTTCTTCCACACACCGAAACGGCGGTTGAAAAAGTAGCACACGAAATGCACGCTCTTGTGGGTGACGTCAAAAAACGGGTGGAGACTCTTTCCGAATCCAATCCGATGCTGGGGCATCGCGGCTGTAGGCTCGGCGTTACTTTCACGGATCTTTACGAGATGCAGGCGCGCGCGATTTTCGAGGCCGCCGCCGATCTTTTAAAGAAGAAAATCGACGTTAGGCCGGAAGTCATGATTCCGCTTGTCGGCACGCCTGAAGAGCTGAAAATATGCCGGGAGATGGTGGAAGAAACCGCCCGGAAAGTGCAAAAACGGAAACATATAAAATTCCCCGTCATAGTAGGCACAATGATCGAACTGCCAAGGGCGGCGCTGGTGGCGGATAAAATTGCCGCGCATGCCGACTTCTTTTCCTTCGGGACCAACGATCTCACGCAGACAACGCTCGGCGTTTCCCGCGACGATTCCGGAAGGTTTCTGCCGGCCTACGTTGAAAAAGGGATTTATCCGTACGACCCTTTCGTGAGCATAGATGAAGAAGGCGTGGGCGCGCTGATGAGAACGGCCACGAAAGCCGGCAGGAGCGCCCGCAAGGGTCTTAAGATAGGAATATGCGGCGAACACGGGGGCGACCCTCAGTCGGTTACCTTCTGCCACAAACTCCGCCTCAATTACGTAAGCTGTTCGCCTTACAGAATCCCGATAGCGAGACTGGCCGCCGCGCACGCGGCTTTGAACCATCCCAGAAAATCCTGATGGATTCACGGTTCATGGCGCGGGCGCTGAAGCTGGCTGTCCGCGCAAAGGGTCGCACCAGCCCCAACCCGCTCGTCGGCGCGGTTATCGTAAAATCGGGGAAAAAAATCGCGGAGGGGTATCATAAAAAAGCCGGAGAAAAGCACGCCGAAATAGCCGCGCTTGAAAAAGCCGGCCCACAAGCCCGAGGCGCGGAAATGTATGTAACCCTTGAACCGTGCTGTCATACAGGCCGAACCGGCCCCTGCACGGACGCGATTATCGAAGCGGGCATTAAGAAAGTTTTCCTTGCGATGCGAGACCCCAACCCTCTTGTGGCCGGGAAAGGTATCGCCCGCCTTAAAAAAGCGGGAATAAAAGTATCGGAAGGGGTAATGCGGGAAGAAGCGAAGGAAGTTAACGCCGCGTTCGCAAAATTCATAACCGGCGGATTGCCGTACGTAACGCTTAAAGCCGCCTGCTCCCTGGACGGGAAAATAGCCGCCGAGGGAGGGGAATCCAAATGGATAAGCAACAGCCATAGCAGAAAGCTGGTGCATGAAATGAGAAGCGAAAGCGACGCCATCCTGGTAGGCGTGAACACGCTTTTGCGGGACAACCCGCGCCTGAACGTCAGGCCGGTGAAAAAAGGAGTAAAACAGCCCATCAGAGTGATTGTGGATACATCCCTGAAAAGTCCGCCCGACGCCCGCATTTTCAACTCGCGCGGGGGCGGAGTGATAGTCGCCACATCCCGCAACGCGTCCGGAAAACGGGCAAAAGCTCTCGCAAAACGCGGGGCGGAAATCATCAGACTGCCGGAAAGAAAAGGAATGGTCAGCCTGAAAGCTCTTATGAAAGCTCTCGCGAAAAGGGATATCGTAACGGTTCTGCTTGAAGGCGGAAGCACGCTCTATTCGGAAGCGCTCTCTATCGGCATTGTGGACAGGGTGGCCATCTTCTTCGCTCCCCTGCTCATCGGAGGCTCGGACAGGTTTTCGATATTTCGAGGTAAAGGTGTTAGAATTCTAAAGAAAGCTCTCAAGGTTGATGACATAACTTATAGAAAATTAGGGGATAATCTTCTAATAGAAGGAGACGTTAAACAATGTTTACCGGAATAATCGAAAAGACCGGCCAAGTTTCTTCAGTCACCCATTCAGGCGGAGCGGCAAGAGTGGAAATAAACGCGCCGGGATTTTGGGATGATCTTTCGCTTGGAGATTCGGTGGCTGTTGACGGCGTATGCCTTACCGTTATTGAAATCGCGTCCGGCATCGGTGCGTTCGATGTAAGCCGTGAAACTCTCCAGCGTTCGGTGATGGGTGAATACGCGCAGGGGACGGTTGTTAATCTCGAAAAAGCCCTTCTGCCGACCGACAGGCTGGGCGGGCATTTCGTGCAAGGGCATGTGGATGGGGTTGGCAGATATGCGGGGAAAACCGTTTCCGGCGAAAATGTTGAAATGGAATTTGAAATTCCGGCCGGTTTGACGAAATATGTGGTTCACAAAGGCTCGATATCGATAAACGGAATTAGCCTTACCGCCGCCCGGCTTGACGGCGCAAAAGTTACGATTGCTGTAATTCCGCATACGCTTGAAATAACCTCCCTCTCCCGGCTCAAGCCCGGCGATAAAGCCAATATCGAGTGCGACGTAATTGCCAAATACGTTGAAAAACTGATACTATCCGATGAGAGCAAGGGTATAAGCGTTGAACTTCTGAAGGAAAAAGGATTCTTATAAAAATATGTTTTCAAAAGTATCTCAGGCCGCCCGCGAACTTGCCAAGGGCAAAATGATTGTCATCATGGACGATGAGGACCGGGAAAACGAGGGAGACCTCGTATGCGCCGCCGAAAAGGTTACGCCTGAAATAATAAACTTCATGGCTAAGCACGGCAGAGGGCTAATCTGCCTGGCGCTTACGCCGGAAAAGGCCGACTCTCTCGACCTCAGGCCGATGGTCGCCGACAACACATCCCCCTATGGAACGGCTTTCACCGTATCGATTGAGGCCAGGCATGGCGTGACCACCGGAATATCCGCCGCGGACAGGGCCAAAACCATATTGACAGCCGCGAACCCGGAAGCGAGACCGTCCGATCTTGTAAGACCCGGCCATATTTTTCCGCTTCGGGCCAGAAAGGGAGGCGTCCTCGTTAGAACCGGCCAGACCGAAGGGTCGGTTGATCTGGCTCTGATAGCAGGCCTGCAACCTGCGGCCGTTATCTGCGAAGTCATGAAAGAAGACGGCACGATGGCCCGCCTTGCTGACATAGAAAAACTGGCGGAACAGTTCGACTTAAAAGTAGTAACCGTCAAGGACATAATCAATTACAGAATCAAGCGCGAATCGCTGGTGAAAAAAGTCACCGAAGCCCAAATGCCTACGGAGTACGGTATTTTCAGAATCATCGGATTTGAAAACACGATAGACAATTCCGTAAACGTCGCGCTGGTCATGGGGGAGATAACGCAGAACAGCCCTACCCTTGTGCGGGTTCATTCTCAATGCCTTACGGGAGATGTTTTTCATTCCCAGCGATGCGACTGCGGCGAACAGATTCATGCCGCCCTTTCAAAAATAGCGGAGGAAGGGAAAGGAGTTATTCTCTATCTTTTTCAGGAAGGCCGTGGCATTGGAATCATAAACAAAATCAGGGCCTACGCCCTGCAGGATGAGGGGCACGATACGGTTGAAGCCAACGAGAAGCTTGGCTTCAAAGCCGATTTAAGGGATTATGGAATCGGGGCTCAGGTTCTCGCGGCTCTGGGCATATCCAAGATGCGGCTCCTCACGAATAATCCAAAGAAAATTGTAGGTTTAGAGGGATACGGCCTTGAAGTTACTGATCGTGTACCTCTTCAAATAGATCCGAAACAGCACAACCGGGAATACCTCATGACCAAACAGGACAAGCTCGGGCATCTTTTGAAAATTGTTAAATCGGAAGGAGAAAAAAGCCGATGAATACTGTTGAAGGCAATCTGGAAGGCAAAGGAAAAAAAGTCGCGCTTGTGGCGGGACGTTTTAATGATTTTATAAACGAGAAGCTTATTGGAGGGGCGCGGGACTGCCTTATACGGCATGGGGTGGCGGATAAGAATATACTTCTTGTCCGAGTTCCAGGCTCGTTTGAAATCACCTATGCGGCAGGAAAGGCCGTGGATTCCGGAAAGTTCGATTCGGTAATCTGCATAGGAACGATAATCAGGGGTGGAACCGGCCATTACGAGCTGTTATCGGCGGAAGTGACAAAAGGCATAGCCTCGCTTGCCGCAAGAGCGGATATCCCCGTGGTATACGGCATCGTAACCGCGGACACGATTGAGCAGGCAATTGAACGCGCCGGAAGTAAAATGGGCAACCGCGGATGGGACGCCGCCATGACAGCCCTTGAAATGATGAACCTTACAGGCATTTAACAACCACCTTTCAAACCGGGAAACGGATTCAGGCTGTTTCCGGTCTATTTTTTTTAGGAAATAAAATGGGATTGCGCAGGCAAGGACGCGAGGCCGCCTTAAAAATCCTCTATTCTATTGAGTATTCCGATAGTCCGGCCGGTGCCGGCGCAAAGGAATACTGGAGCGAACGCAAGGGATCGAAAAGCCTTCAGGAATACGCTTTCTCGCTCGTAGACGGCGTTCGGGAAAATCTTTCAAACATAGACAAAATGATTGAAGAGGCCGCCGAACACTGGAGCCTTGAAAGAATTTCGGAGGTGGATAAAAACATAATCCGGCTGGCGGCGTACGAACTTACGGAATGCTCCGACATTCCGGCGGCGGTGGTTATCAACGAGGCGGTTGAAATCGCCAAACAGTATTCCGGAAAAGATTCAGCTTCTTTCATAAACGGCGTTCTTGGTAAAATAGAGAAAATTAAAAACAGCTCACCCGATAAATGAAATACGCCGTTTATTCCGATGTGCATTCGAACCTTGAAGCGCTCGAAGCGGTTTTGGAAGATATGGAAAATGCGGGAGCCGAAAAAAGAATTTTTCTCGGCGACATCGTAGGTTACGGGCCGAATCCTAACGAGTGCATCGCTCTTATCAGGAAAAATACGGACGTCATTCTTGCGGGCAACCACGACTGGGCGGCGGTCGGCAAAACGGACGCATCCTATTTCAACCCGCACGCAAGGACGGCGGTTGAATGGACGGCCGAACAGCTAACCGAAGAAAGCCGGGAGTTTTTGGAAAGTTTGAGTCCCTACATTGCTTTGGAAGAATTTCAGGCGGCTCACTCCTCTCCGCTGGAGCCGGACGACTGGCATTACGTCACTACCCTGCACGACGCATTATGCAACTACCGGCATATTTCAAAAGTATGTTTTATCGGCCATTCCCATAAGCCGATTATTCTTGAATACATGGACGAGCAAAGAGTGATGTCTTTAAACGACTCCTACCGCCGGCTTGACGAAAAACGCAAATACCTCATAAATGACGGGAGCGTGGGCCAGCCGCGCGATCTGAACCCCGATTCATGTTATCTGATTTTCGATTCGGCTGAGGGGACGGTTGAATACCGGCGGGTGCCTTACGACATACGGAAGGTTCAGCGAAAAATGGCGGAATGCCGTCTTCCACACTTCCTTATTGAAAGGCTGGCAGTTGGCAGGTAGCGGTTCTGAAAGCCGGTTTTACGCCTCGCTCCAGTCGGGCGGGCTGGAATCTTCCTACCTTTTTTACGGGCCGGAAGATGTCCGAATCAGCGGGGCGGTGGAAACTATTCGCGCCAGGATCGAAAAGGAAGCGGCGGAACCGTCCGCGGCCTGGAGCGCTTACGACCTTGACGAAACCGGCTTCACGCCTTTCATGTCCGATTTGAAAACCGTTTCCTTTTTCGGAGGAAGACGCGGCATCATCGGGTTCAACTTTCACGTTTCGGCGGAAGGAACGCGCGGCCCTACCGGTTCGTACCGCCTTACCGAAGGAGATCAGGAAGAGCTTTTAAAATATCTGGATAAACCGGCGCCGGATATAACGCTGATTCTGCGCTCGGGGAAAATAGATTCCCGCGTGAAATTCTGGAAGAGCCTTAAACGCAAAATCTACGAGGTCTCTTTCGCCTCCTCTCCCGCAGACAGGAGAGAGATAATAATGAGAAAACTCGCCTCCACCGGCCTCTCCTTTGATACGAGGGCCAAAGCGTGGGTTATGGATAGGTTTGTCGATTCCTTTAACCAGCTTGAAACCGAAATCGATAAACTTGTCACCTTCATGGGAACCGAAAAAAAAGTTACCGTAAGGGAGCTTGAGGAATGTATGAGCGTCCCGCAAATTGAAAACATCTGGGCGCTTACCGAATCGGTGGCGGAGATGAAAATCAATAAGGCGCTGAACGCCCTTAACTCGCTAAAAGCGCAAAACCAGGCGCCGGAACAGATTCTTCCCATGATCGCGCGGCAGTTCAGGCTGTTGATTATATGTAAATCCTGCGGGGAAAAGAAACTTTCCATCGAAGAAACCGCCCAAAAGTGCGGGCTGAATAGAAACACATGGGTTGTTAAGAAATACATCGGGCAGGCGAACCGTTTTTCCACGCCTTCGCTCAAAAAAATTCTCTGCTCTCTTTCCGCCATCGATATCAAGGTGAAAAGCTCCGGGCTGGATAGGTGGGTGGTTTTTGAGGAAGAAATTATTTCTCTTTTTACCGTAACGTTACAACAGCCGCAAAATCGAACTAGAATAACCGGCATATAAAAAAACCGGATTTCCGAAATTTTAAAAAAAATAATGCAAAAGCCATTGTATTCCTTTATAATATCCCGGAATTATTAGGGACAGCTTCGTCTGCGGGCGAAAGCAGTTTGACTGTGAGTGGAAATATTTGGGGGTGTGCATGCCAAACAAAAAATCTGGCGAAAAGTTCACTTTTATACTTTTAAACGGCCTCGGCGGCCGGGCGCTGAAAATGAGTCTTTCCAAAAGAGTTATGCGCGCAGGTATTTTTGTCCTTTTTGCGGGCATTTGCGGTTTGGGCTATTTGTCCTACGAGACTTTCAACACAAATGTCGATCAATCCGAACTTGCCGCACTCAAACGGGTTTCCCTTCAGCATAAGCAGGAGATTCAGAAGTTCGCCTACCAGCTGGAGAAGTTCCAGAAACAGATGGCGCGGCTTGAAAAATTCGATAAAAAATTGAGAATAATAACCGCCATGGACAACTCGATTACCGATTCGCACGACAACTTCGGCGTGGGCGGCCCTATACCGGATACGGCGCTCGCTATGGACGGCATCCGCAGTGGATACACGGAATCACTGCTGGTTAAACTTAATGAAGACCTCGACCATTTAAGCTATGAAGCTTCACAGAGGGAATTGAGTTTTCACAGCCTCGACGCCTTTTTCAAGGATCAGTCGTCACTGCTCACATCCACCCCTTCAGTCTGGCCTTCCCGCGGCTGGGTAACAAGCGGGTTCGGCTACAGGCTTTCCCCTTTCACAGGTCTCCGCGAACTTCATGAAGGCATCGACATAGCCACCCAGCTCAATGCGGATGTGGTAGCAACCGCTAACGGAGTGGTTATCGATTCCACGCGACAGGGCGGGTACGGCAACGTTATAGAGATAGACCACGGATACGGCATCGTAACCCGCTACGGACATAACTCCCTGAACCTCGTAAAGCGGGGCGACAGGGTAAAGCGCGGGCAGGTAATCGCTAAAGTCGGGAGCACAGGCCGGTCAACTGGGCCGCACCTTCATTACGAAGTAATGTTAAACGGTATCCCCGTAAACCCTCTCCGCTACATTCTCACAAACTAGACAAGCGGCTTTTCCGCG